>JALWSN010000260.1 GCA_027080245.1 Ignavibacteriales bacterium
CGCCAAGCAAAGCCTTTCGTTGTTGGAACAAATTTCAAACGTTGTAAAAAGAAAATACGAAGTCGGCACGGCAGGATTGCAAAACATTATTTCCGTTGAAGTTCAAATAACACGGGTCAAGGATAAAATTGAAGTTCTGAAAGGAAGCGAAAAATCGATTCTTGCACAGCTAAATGCCTACCTACTGAAAAACGACAATTCCGAAATCTCAACTCCGCCGATAAAAATAATCGGTAAAGTTAACGTAAAAACAGAGACCCTTCTTTCGCTTGCGGCAAAAAACAGACCGGCGCTAAAGAGTATCGGGTTATTAAAAAGCAAAGCCGTTTTAATGGAAAAGCTGGCGGAATATTCTTTTTACCCGAATTTCAAATTCGGAGTGCAATACACACAACGGGACTACAACGGAATAACGGGTAATAATTACCGCGATTTGGTTTCCTTTGTAGTGGGAATTACGCTCCCTATTAATTACGGTGGAAACAAAACCGCTAAAATCGAAAAGGCAAAATATTTACAACAACTTTACGGTGAGCAATTTAATTCTTCCTTGCAGATTTTACAGCAATCATTCGGCAAAATAAACGCAAAGCTCTACGAACTTGCATCGAGGGAAAAATTAATTGTGTCTTCACTTCTGCCCCAAGCCGAGGAAGCGTACAAATCTTCCATTGCGGATTATCAGGTCGGCAAAATTGATTTCGCAAATGTGATTAAAGCGGAAAGCGATATTATTAAAATTAACACCGAGCTGGCTAAAGTAAGAACGGACTACCGGACATTGATTGCAAAACTTGAATTCCTTTCCGGCGCTGATTTCAACAATTTTTCAAAATAATGATTTACGGAGATAAAAAGATGACAAAGAAATTTATTACTTACACTGTTTTAATTATTATCGGAGCTTTAATCGGAAGCGGAGGATTTTATTTATTTACCGGCGAAAGCGCTGCTACCGCAACTAATCAGCCAACAGCCTCAACGGAAAATAAATCCAACGGAAAGAAAATACTCTACTGGCGGGCTCCGATGAATCCGAATGAAATTTACGACCATCCGGGAAAATCTAATATGGGCATGGACCTCGTGCCCGTTTATGCCGACGATTCCGGCGAAAGCGGCGTGGTTTCAATCAGCCCTGTAATGCAGCAAAATATGAATGTGAAAATCGAAACGGTGAAAAGCGGTATGTTAAATCCCGAAGTTTTCACGAACGGAATTCTGCAAACCGACGAACAGCGGGAATACGTTGCAACTACAAAAATTTCCGGCTGGATCGACAAACTTTACATTAACTACACCGGACAAAAAGTAAGTAAAGGCGACAAGCTAATTAGAATTTACTCGCCCGAACTCGTTGCGGCGCAAGAAGAATTTCTAACGGCTCTCTCTTACGACGGAGCTGTCAGTCATTCCGCCGGAAACTCGGCACTTATTAAAAACGCTATTAGAAAACTTCAACTATTCGATGTTTCAGACGCTGAAATCCGGCGTTTGAAAAAAACTAAAAAAGTTAATAAATACGTTACACTTTACTCCCCCATTTCAGGAACGGTTA
>JALWSN010000261.1 GCA_027080245.1 Ignavibacteriales bacterium
CAAAAACCGAAGATGAAATTTTGCAAAATCTGCAAGAGTACAAAAAAGACAAAACTCTAATTTTAATTAGCCACAGAATTTCCACGGTTAAGAACGCGGACAGAATTTTCGTTCTGGAAGATGGCGTAATAATAGAGGAAGGCTCGCACGACGAGTTGCTTGAGCTCGAAGGCTTTTACGCAAGTTTGCACAGGAAACAACAGCTGGAAAAAGAATTAGCGGAAATAAAATGAAAAATGTTGGAGATGAAATAATAGGCAAAGCTTACGATTCGAAGTTAATGAAGCGGCTGCTGGCTTACGTTAAACCTTACAAAAAATACGTCGCGCTTGCAATTGTACTAAACTTAATAGTGGCAGGGCTGGGGCCGCTAAGACCCTACTTAACAAAAATTGCAATCGACAGCGAAATTGCAAAAGGGAACTACCGCGGGCTTTTAATAATCAGTTCTTTAATGCTGCTTTCGCTGTTGCTGCAATCCGTTATTCAATACGGCTTAACTTACTACACGCAGTTAATGGGACAAAAGATAATTTACGACATCAGAGTTAAATTATTTTCGCATGTTCAAAGTCTGGCGTTAAAGTTCTTTGACAAAACGCCCGTTGGCAGATTGGTTACCCGCGTAACCAACGATGTGGAAGCTCTTAACTCACTCTTTTCGTCGGGAATCGTAATGATTTTTAGCGACATTTTCATTATTGTTTGGATTCTTATTTTCATGTTTTCGCTTTCAGTAAAGCTTTCGCTGGTAACGCTTTCCGCCTTACCATTTTTAATTTACGCAACGTTTCTTTTCCGAAAGAAAGTACGCATAGCTTACCGAGAAGTTCGAGCTCAACTTGCAAGATTGAATTCGTTCATGCAAGAACACATCACGGGAATGAATATTGTGCAATTGTTCGCAAAAGAAAAAATTGAAGAGGAAAAATTTTCTCAAATAAACGCCGCTCACAAAGAAGCTCACGTAAAATCCATTTTTTATTACGCAATATTTTTTCCTGTCGTTGAAATAATAAATTCTCTTTCGGTAGCATTAATTATCTGGTACGGCGGGGGCAAAGTAATTCAAAGCCAAATGACAATTGGTGTGTTGTTTGCCTTCATTCAGTTTACGGAAATGTTCTTTCGTCCAATCAGAGACCTTTCGGAAAAGTACAACATATTACAAACCGCAATGGCTTCTTCGGAAAGAATTTTCAAATTGTTGGATGCGCATGAAAGAGTCGAGAACAAGAGCGCTTCCGTAAAGCCCAATAAAATCAATGGGGAAATAGAATTCGAAAACGTCTGGTTCGCTTACGACGGGGAAAATTACATATTAAAAGATTTAAGTTTTAAGATTGCTCCGGGGGAAACTGTAGCAATAGTGGGCGCAACGGGAGCGGGCAAAACAAGCGTCATTAATCTTCTTCTAAGGCTTTACGACGTTCAAAAAGGTTCCGTAAAAATTGACGGCGTCGACGTTAGGGAATTTGACAAACAAACTTTAAGACGATATATTTCCGTTGTGCTGCAAGACGTATTTTTATTTAGCGGCACAATTAAATCGAATATTAACTTAAACAACGATCTTATTAGCGACAAAAAAATTTTAGAGGCGGCAAATTCCGTAGGAGTAACTAAATTCGTTAGTAATTTTAAAAACGGTTTGAACGAAGAGTTAAAAGAGAAGGGCGCTTCGCTAAGCGTAGGGCAGAAACAACTGATTTCATTCGCTCGCGCTTTAGCGTTCGATCCTAAAATTCTAATTTTGGACGAAGCCACTTCGAGCGTTGATACTGAAACGGAACTTTTAATTCAAGGGGCAATAGAAAAGATGTTAAAAAGCAAAACTTCGATTGTAATAGCTCACAGGCTTTCCACAATTCAAAAATCGGACAAAATTTTAGTAATGCACAAGGGCAGGTTAAGAGAAACGGGAACTCATCAGGAACTGCTTGCCAAAAAAGGAATTTATTACAAACTTTACCAGTTGCAATACAAAGATCAATCAATATTGAAAACAGCTTAAAAAACCAAGGAGGAATAATGAAACAAAGTTTCATGACGCTTCAGCGCCATATTATTGAAGAGGAGCGGAGACACCCGCAAGCGACGGGCGAGCTTTCGAGCCTGCTGTGGGACTTATCTCTGGCGACAAAAGTGATTTCGTTGGAAGTAAACAAGGCGGGACTGGTTGACATATTGGGCTTTACCGGCGAGGAAAACATTCACGGAGAGGAAGTAAAAAAATTAGACCGTTTCGCTCACGAGATGATGATTCGCGCAATGGACCACGGCGGGCATCTTTGCGTAATGGCTTCCGAGGAAGAGGACAACATTATTCACATTCCAAAGAACAAAAAGATTGGCAAGTACGTTCTGATGTTCGACCCGTTGGACGGCTCGTCGAACATTGACGCCAACGTTTCCATCGGGACAATTTTTTCAATTTACAAAAGAGTTACGCCCGACGGCAAGCCGGGAACCGTTGAAGATTGCCTGCAACCGGGCGTTAAACAGGTTGCTGCCGGTTACACAATTTACGGATCGAGCACAATGCTGGTTTACACCACCGGGCACGGCGTTCACGGTTTTACGCTCGATCCGGCTTTCGGCGAGTATTTGCTTTCTCACCCAAACATTCAAATACCCAAGAAAGGAAAAATTTACAGTATCAACGAAGGCAATTACAAATACTGGCATCCGGGGCTAAAGAAGTACATTAAATTTTTACAGAAGGACGAAGACCCAGAGGAAAAACCTTACTCTGCAAGGTACATCGGCTCGATGGTGGCAGACTTGCACAGAAACTTGCTTTACGGCGGAATCTTCATGTACCCTGCGGACAAACGCCATCCCAACGGCAAGCTAAGGTTAATGTACGAATGCAATCCGATGGCGATGATCGTTGAATCCGCCGGCGGAAGAGCTACCGACGGCAAAAACAGGATTTTGGAAATCCAGCCTGAAAGCATTCATCAGCGCGTGCCTATTTTTATTGGCAGCGAGGAAGACGTCTTACTTGCTGAAAAGTTCTTACGCGAAGCCGAGGTGGAAGCCGTTTAACTTTAGCAATTAATCAACAAAAAAGCGGCTTGAACTTTCGAGCCGCTTTTTTATTAAATCACATCCGTCAAAAATAAATCGAATCACAATCCGTTTTGAACGGAAGCACATTAAATACAAATTCTAAAAGGAATTATATTTTCAACAGTTTGGAAACGGTTTTTTCTTTTAATTGTTCTAATGATTCTTTTGAGAGCATTTCGTAAGTTTCTTCCCTAATCTTTCCCCACGTTTCGTGAACTGGGCAGGGTTCTTCCGAAGAGCAGCCCGGAAAGCCCAAAACGCATTTATTGAATATTTCCAAGCCGTCGATAGCTTTGACTATGTCGATTAATTTTATTTGGCTTGGCCTTTTTGCCAAGTAAAATCCGCCTTTCTTTCCCTTCTTCGATCCCACAATACCCGAGTAAGTAAGTTTCTGAAGCATCTTCGAAACAAATTCTTTCGGGACTTTCAGCTCCTTGGAAATATCGGTTGCTTTGTAAATTATTTTGTCCTTTTTAATGGAAAGGAAAAGCACCGCTTGCAAAGCTATTTCGCACTGTTTGGAAAATATTACTGTCATCTTAAAAAGAATTTTTTGTCCTTTAAAGATAAACTTGACTTGGGAATAATTCAAGAGTGAAATAGTAAAAAATATTTTTTTATTATTTTAACGGTAAAATTATTTATTTAAACAGCGCAACAACTTAATTTGCCAACGTCTTTTTCGAAGCCAATAGCGGCTAACTTAACGCCTTCGGACAACGTAAGATAAGGGTGAAACAGCCCCTTCATTTCTTTAACAGTTATTCCGTATTTAATTGCAATTGAAATTTCCATTAACAACTCCGAACCTTCGGGCGCAAGGATCCTTGCTCCAAGCAATTTATCCGTATTTTTTTCTCTGATTAACTTAATGAATCCTTTGGTGTTTCTTGCCGCAATTGAACGGGGCACATCCTTGAGACGAATGATGGAGACTTCATAATCTACATTATTTTCACTGGCTTGATTCTCGTCCATTCCCACTCCAGCAAGTTGGGGATCAGTAAAAATGACCCAAGGAAAAACAGAATAATCTTTCTTTTTAGGGGTTTCGCCAAACATATTCTCAACCGCGAGGGCTCCTTCGTAAGCGGCCGAGTAAACAAACAAATATTCACCAGTAACATCTCCCGCCGCAAAAATGTTTTTTACTGTTGTTTGAAGATATTCGTTCGTTTTAACGAAATCACGTCCGTGCATTTTAACGCCAAGTTCTTTCAATCCAAATCCGGGGGCGTTGCCGCAGCGGCCTGTAGCGACAAATAGATGACTGCCTTCAATTATTTGCGGTTGGTCTTTTACCAAGGCTTCTACCACAATATTGTTTCCGTTACTTCTAATTGAATTAATCCTTGCTCCCGTCTTAATTTTCACGCCTTCTTCATTCATAAATTCGCTTAGCATTTCAGTTACGTCAGGCATTTCGTTTGGCAATATTCTTAAGGAACGTTGCAACACCGTTACTTTAGAGCCCAGCCTTGTAAATAGCTGCGCGTTTTCCAAAGCGATGTAACGCCCTCCTAAGATAATCAAATGTTCCGGTAGCCTGTCTAATTTGTAGAGGGTCTCGTTGGTTAAATAGTTAACGTCTTTTAACCCTTGAATATCCGGGACAAACGTTTTTGCGCCCGTGGCTATTAAAATATATTTAGCGGAGTATTTTTTGCCTTCCGCCTCAACCGTAGTTGGATTAATTACTTTTGCGTAGGCTTCAATAATTGTAACGTTCTCGTCGTCCTTCAAAACGTCAATGTATTTGTGTTCACGTAATTCTTCAACCAATCTCCCGTTTTGTGCAACCAATTCTTGAAAGTCAAGCCCCCCGCCATTTGAGTAAATTCCCGGAAAATCCGGATCTTTAAGAATTCGCATTTTCTCTGCCGCTCTAATTAAATTTTTTGAAGGTACGCAACCGACGTTAACGCAAGTGCCGCCAATTGGCAAGCCTGCGTTAATCATTAAAGTTCTTTTGCCCAGCTCACTTGCTTTAATTGCGGCAGCAAATGCCGCGGAACCGCCACCAACAATGATTAAATCGAAATCAAACTCACCGTCCTCTTCAGGCAAAGTAACTTCCGGAGACTCCGTTTTTTCGTCCACTACTTTGTAATGCCCCGTAGAATTAATAGCTTCGATTATTTCCGCTCTCGTTACCTTTTGAGGATCGAATTTAAATTCGCCTTCTTTTTTCGGGTAACTAACCGAGTTGTAAACTATGCCGTTCAATCGGGAAACTTTTTTACTTATTGTTATTGCGCAATGGTCGCAGGTCATTCCGCTAATTTTTAATTTTATTTTTTCAAACTTCATTTAACGCTTCCTTTTATTTTTTGTTTTTTCAATTCGCTAATCTTTTCTACTTTGTATCCAGTCTTTTGTTCAACGGCTTTCTTGAGCATTTCCAGATTCACTTTATTTTTATCGTATTCTACAATAGCTGCACCTGTTTTGTAAGACGAATTTGCTTTTACAACTCCTTTTACTGATTTCAAAGCATAATTTATTGAAGCTTCGCAACCTGTGCAAGTCATTCCCGCAACTTCCAATTTAGCCTTAACAATGTTAGGATGATTAATGTTCACAGCCATTTTTGCGTTCGGAAAAATTGACTTTGAATAATATGGAAAAGTAATCAGGCTTACGGAAACAAACGCGACAATCCACAAAAAGCTTTTCGAATTAATAAATTTTTTTCTGCTCGATTCATCTTCGCAATCGCATTCGATTTCCGCTTTCTTTGGTTTGTAAGCATCATAAAAAGCGTAGCCTAAAAATATTGCCGTAATAGCAATAAAATAAGGTCTGAATGGCTCCAAGAACGTAAAACTCGAAGCCGCGCCGCTAAGTCCGGCAACAATTGCTAAAACTGGCGTAATGCAGCACAAGGAAGCTAAAATAGCTGTTGCTATCGCTCCGTTGCCTAATAACTTATTTGATTTCATTTTGGACTCCATTATTGATTTTTCTCAATTACTTCCAGAATCGGGCACTCGTCGGAAGAGACTTCTTCGTGCACACACTGCCTAATTAATCTTAACAAAACTTTTTTAATATTTTTCAAGTCTCTTATTTTTTCTTCAATGTCTGTTAATCTACGTTCCGCCAAATGTTTAACGTCTCCGCAGGTTGATTTTGATTCAATCCTTAAGTTTAGCAACTCGTCAATTTCCTTAAGAGTAAAGCCAAGTTCTTTAGCTCTTTTAATGAACAGCAATCTCCTCAAATCGTCATCGTTGTAATACCTGTAGCCCGAGGGCAGCCTTTTGGGTTTCGGCATTATTTTAATTCTTTCGTAATACCGCAATGTTTCAACATTTACGCCAACTATTTTAGCAATCTCGCCAACTTTGTAGTTGTTCATTTTATTTTTCCTTAATTGCTATTACAAATTTAATGCCCGTAGTATGGTA
>JALWSN010000262.1 GCA_027080245.1 Ignavibacteriales bacterium
AAGATGTATATATCGCCACGGATGGAGATAGAGAAGGGGAGGCTATCGCAGCAATGGTTTATCAAGAAGTTAAAGATGTTTGCAATAAATGCTATCGAGTTGTTTTTGGAGAAATTACAAAAAAAGTTGTAAATGAAGAAATTTCTAAGGCAAAGGAATTTGATTTCTTTGATTGGAACAATTATTATTCTTTTTTAGGTAGACGGATTGGTGATAGGTTAGTTGGGTATTTATTATCTAATATAGCACATAAGGAGTCTGGCTGGGATGATGATGAAGATAGAATGTCTGTTGGTAGAGTTCAGACAATTTCCATTAAAGCAATTGTTGAAAGAGAAAGAGAAATACAATCTTTTAAGTCTGAACCATATTGGGTTATCACATCGGTTGGGGAAAAAAATAACGAAAAATTTAAAATGTCTCATTCTGATAACAATTTTAAAAATGAGGAAAAGGCTTCTTTTGTATTTGAACGTTGTAAACAATACAAGCAAGGGAGTGTTGAAAAAAAAGAAGTGAAAGATTCTCCATCCAAACCAAAACCTCCTTATATAACATCTTCTATTCAAGCACATGCTAGTTCTGCATTATCTCTTACTGGGAAACAGACAATGTTTATTTTGCAAAAACTATTTGAAGGTTTTGGTGATGGTGGTCTTATAACATATCATAGGACAGATAGTTCTTTTATGAGCCAAGAATATTCTTCTTCTGTTGGTTCATACTTAAAAGAAAAGTATCCAAATGAATATAGCGGTATTAGGACATACAAAAGTAAAAATAGCCAAGCCGAAGCACACGAATGTATTCGACCTACTGATTCGCCAGATAAATATAAAGAAAAGAGTGATACTATATATAAGAAGATGGAGGCAGTAAAAACTGGTCTTGGGGCTAAATCCAAAAAGCTATATGAAATGATATGCGATAGAACATTGGCATCACAGCTCGATGATGCTATTTATGAAAAAACGAATTTAGAAATTTCTATTGGTGAAGATTTGTTTAAAACATCTGGGCGAGTTTTAAAAAAGCTTGGTTATACAATTATCAAAATGGAAAAAGAAGAAGGTGAAGAAAATAATGAAGATATGATGTTACCAAATGTATCTGTTGGTGACATAATTAATGTTTCTGAGTTTAACAATGAAAAAAAGATGACAACACCGCCTTCTAGATATACAGAGCCATCTCTTATTAAAAAACTAGAAAAAGAAGGAATAGGAAGACCATCAACATATGCTAGTATAATAGATATTCTTTTTAATAAAAAATATGCAAAAAAAGAAAAGAAAAATATTATTCCACTGAAAAAATCCTTTGTTTTGATCGACTATATGGAAGAAAAGTATTCTTTTCTTGTTGATTATAAATTTACTGCTAAATTAGAAGAAGATTTAGATCTTGTTGCTAGCGGTCAAAAAAACTGGAAAAAAACGATGGAAGAGCTTTATGAAAAAATGGGGAAACCACTTCCATTATCCAAAGGTGTCAGTAAAAAAATGCTTGATTTTGCAATTTCTATATCTGAAAAACAAAATGTTGATTTCGATAA
>JALWSN010000263.1 GCA_027080245.1 Ignavibacteriales bacterium
CTACAGAAAATTTGAAACTAACCACAAAGCGTTAACCATCGTCGAATCCCTAGCGGGCATTACATTTGTTACGCTTGGGCTGACGGGGTTAATCTGGGGGAACAGCTTTTTGCAAAACATTCTTCCTCTCGGTTCGGTTAACAACTTAGTTAGCGCCGGAATTATTCCATTAATTTACATTGCCGTTGGCTTTAAGGTTGGCGCGGAATTAACGACTGTTTTAGACACAATGCTAAAAACGATTAAATGAAATGATTTATTTTATTACTTCCACATTGGTTATTTTAATCGGAATGTACGCCGTTCTGGTTAAGAAAAACATCATTAAAATTGTAATAGGGCTTTCGATTATCGACAGCGGAGTTCACCTTTTGCTAATTGCGATTGGTTATTTTAACAAGGGTACGGCTCCCATATTTTCCAAAGCTGGGCTAACGCCCGATAAAATGGTAGACCCCGTGCCGCAAGCTTTGGTGCTTACTTCCATTGTGATTGGGCTGGCGGTTACTGCTGTTGCTCTTTCGCTTGTAATTCGTTTGTACGACCATCACAAAACGCTCGATATTACAAAAATTAGGAAATTGAAATGGTAGGGGTGGGAAAATGAGTATTACGCCTGTACAGTTTATTGCGATTCCGCTGTTTGCGGCATTTTTAATTCCTTTGATTGCAAAGATTTCGAAAAATGCGGTTAAGTTCGTTCCGGGCGTTGTTTTCTTTTACTTGTCCTTTGTGGCTATTAAGCTTTTCCCACGCGCCTTAAAACATCCCGTTGTTGAAATAATAGCCGGCTTCAAACCCCCTTTCGGAATCTCGCTTTATTTCGGTCCTTTAGCTGCATTCCTGATTACAATGGTTACAATTGTGGGCTTCGTAATCTGGCTCTACAGCTTCCGCTTCATTATTCGCGAACCGGTGGAAAAATATTACATGCTTTTCATGATGCTTATTACCGGTTCTACGGGGATTTTGTTGACAGGCGATATTTTTAACCTATTTGTTTTTTTTGAAATTACCGCAATTGCGGCTTATTCCCTTACGGCATTTTTGCGGGACAAAGACGGCTCGGAGGCGGCTTTTAAATATTTGTTAATCGGCTCTTTCTCTTCCACTTTCTTTTTGCTTGCCGTTGCGTTAATCTATTCCAAAACGCACACGCTTAACCTTGCCGATATTGCCCTTAAAATGCAGGGGGTTGGACTGCATTTCAAACTTTTCATTTTAATTTTGTTCATTGTCGGTCTTGGGATTGAATCCGAAATTTTCCCTCTTAACGGCTGGGCGCCGGACGCTTATTCGCAGGCTCCCACTCCTGTTGGAGCTGTCTTTGGCGGAATTGTAGTAAAAGCCGCTATTTACGCCCTGATGAGAATTGTTTTTCTCATGTTCAATTTCAAGGACGTGTTTCAATTCTTCTTGATTATGGGCGTAATTACAATGTTAATCGCCGAAATGAGTGCGATGAAGCAACGTCAAATTAAGCGAATGCTGGCGTTCTCCTCCATTGGTCAAATGGGAATAATTATTATTGCCTTTAGCGTCTATTCCCTATCG
>JALWSN010000264.1 GCA_027080245.1 Ignavibacteriales bacterium
ATATTTGAAGTGATTAAATTTCGTTCGATGGTTAAAGACGCCGAAAAACACACAGGTCCGGTTTGGTCTTCTAAAAACGATCCTCGCGTAACGAGAGTTGGCAGATTCATTCGAAAAGTTAGAATAGACGAAATACCGCAGATGATTAATGTGCTTAAAGGAGAGATGAGCTTGGTTGGACCGCGCCCCGAAAGACCTTACTTTGTAGAAAAACTTTCGCAGGAAATTCCGCTTTACCAGCGGAGGTTAAAGGTCAGACCAGGAATCACAGGTTGGGCGCAAGTAAAACACAAGTACGACGAATCGATTGAGGACGTAAGAACTAAATTGCGTTACGACCTTTTTTACATTGAAAACATGTCCATTAGAATGGATTTCAAAATTTTACTCAGAACTTTATTTGTGGTCATTTTCGGTAAGGGCCACTACGAATAACCCGGAGCGTAAATGAACAAAACATTAGTAATCATTCCGACCTACAACGAGAGGAACAATATTCAAAAACTTGTTCCGGAAATAATAGAACTTTATCCCAACCTGGACATTCTTGTAGTGGACGACAATTCGCCTGACGGCACAAGCGATGTTGTGCGGGAAATGATGGCGGAAGACGACAGGGTTAAGTTGATTGTCCGGAAAGGTAAAATGGGGCTTGGAACTGCTTACGTTGAGGGGTTTAAATACATGTTGAGCAACGGTTACGAGTTAGCCATTCAGATGGATGCGGATTATTCTCATGACCCTAAGGTAATCAGGGAATTCCTTTCAGCCATTAAAAATTACGATTTGGTAATTGGAAGCAGGTACATTTCCGGAGTGAACGTAATCAACTGGCCGATGAGCCGTTTGTTGCTAAGCTACTTTGCAAATTTTTACACGCGCGTAATTACCGGCATGCCCATTAAAGATTCCACGGGGGGATTTAAGTGCTTCAGGCGCAAAGTGCTTGAATCCATTGACCTCGATTCAATTCACTCGAACGGCTACGCATTCCAGATTGAAATGAATTTCAAAGCTTACAAGAAAAATTTCAGGTTGATTGAAATACCGATAATATTTACCGATCGTGTGGCGGGCGCTTCCAAGATGTCAAAAAAAATAGTTTGGGAAGCTATTTTCATGGTCTGGAAACTTCGCATTAAAAGTATTTTCGGCTTGTTGAAATGATTGACCTTTCCGTAATAATAGTAAATTACAACGTCAAGGAATTTCTGTTAAACCTGCTGGAGTCAATCCGGAAAGCCACGGAGCGGCTAAACGTTGAAATTATTGTGGTTGATAACGCTTCGGAAGACGGAAGCCCCGCCGCTATTAAGGGGAAATTTCCTCAGGTAAAATTAATTGAGAACAAAAAAAATCTTGGATTCGGTAAGGCAAACAATCAAGCGTTAAAAATTGCAAGCGGAGAATTTTTATTGCTGATTAACCCCGACGCTATTGTGCGGGAGGACACCTTAACCAAGATGCTTCGATTTTTTAGGGAGCATCCCGAATGCGGACTCGCCGGCTGCAAAGTGCTTAATCCCGACGGGACTTTGCAATTACCCTGCCGGCGCAGCTTCCCGACGCCGTGGGTTTCTTTCACTAAAATAACGGGATTAAGCAAGTTGTTTCCCAAAAGCAAGTTGTTCGCAAAGTACAACTTAACTTATCTGGACGAAAACCAAACTTACGAGGTGGACGCCGTTTCGGGCTCGTTCATGATGCTAAGGAAAAAAGTTTACGAGAAAGTTGGAGGGTTCGACGAAAGGTTTTTTATGTACGGTGAGGATTTGGATTACTGTTACAGGGTAAAAAAAGCTGGCTTTAAAGTTTATTATTTTGCCGGTGCCGAGGTCATTCATTACAAAGGCGAAAGCACAAGGCGCAGCTCGATTGACGAAACCAATTTGTTTTACGACGCAATGAATTTGTTCGTCGGCAAACATTTTTCTTCGTCCTTTCTGGTTAAAATAATTCTAAGTCTGGCAATATTCTTCAGGCGTTCGTTGGCTTTTTTGAATTTGTTCAAGCTGCCGATTTTATCTTTCATTGCCGACTTTTTACTTTTTGCTTTTTCGCTTTACGCGGCGGAACAGATTTACAAGAGCCGCCAATATTGGCTCGGTTTCCCTTCGATTGTAAAACCTTACGTTTACTTTTTGCCGGCATTGTTCCAGACGGCGGTTTTTGCCTTAGGGGGCGTTTACCGTAAGTCGTTAATTTCCGTTGGACGTTCTTTGTTAGCTTTGCTTGCGGGATTCATTTTCCTTTCCGCCCTTACGTTTTTCTTCAAACAATACGCTTACAGCAGGGCTGTGCTAATAATTACGTATTTGGCGGCAGCCGTTTTAATGGGCGGCTGGAGGATTATTCTAAAATTGTTTTTTAAGGTAGGACTTTCCACCGAAGGGAGTAAGGGGAAAACAATCGTGGTTGGCGTAAGCCCCACGGCTATTGACCTTGCGCGAAAGCTAAAACAAAGCTTTACGGAAATTTACTACGTTGAAGGTCTTGTGGGTAAATCCATCGGAGACATTGGCAAAAGTATTGAAGGTTTTAAGGTAATAGGAAGCCTTGCGAACATTGGCAAAATAATTCAAGAGCGGAATGTTAAGAAAGTAATTTTTTCCTCGGACGAAACTTCCTTCGAGGAAATATTTTCAGTTGTAGCGAAAACGCAAAATCAGGACGTCAGCTTTTTAATTTCCGGCAGCAATCTGGATTACATCGTGGGCAAGTCGTCCGTTATGCTGCTGAACGACGCGCCGCTCCTTAAAATAGATTACAATATTTCCAAAAGTACGCACAAGTTTCAAAAGCGCCTTTTCGATTTAGTATTTTCAACGCCAATTTTGCTTTTGCTTTTTCCTTTCATATATTTGTTTTCCAAAGTTAGTAGTAAAAATTCAGTTCTTGTAGAATTTGTTTTACGAATTCCCGAAGTTTTTATCGGCAAGCTAAGTTTTGTTGGTCCGCGTAACAGCAGTTATTACGACGATTTGTTCATCGGAAAGAAAGGATTAACGGGGTTGTGGTTTACCGAACTTTACGATAGGAACGATTCCGAAGAGGAAAACAAACTAAATATTTTCTACGCTAAAAATCAAAGCGTGTGGTTGGATTTAGAAATATTGGGGAAAACATTTTCAAAAATATTTTTTAGACGGAGCAATTAAATGGCAAGAACAATATTAGACTTTGAGAAACCCATTAAAGAACTGGAAAAGAAAATTGAAGAAATGAGAAAGTTGGAGGATGACCTTGACATCAAAAAGGAAATCCAACAACTTGAAGAAAAAATGAACGAACTAAAAAAATCCGTTTACAGCAACTTGACCCGCTGGCAAAGAGTACAGCTTGCGCGTCACCCCGCCAGGCCTTACACATTGGACTACATTTACTTGATGACTACCGATTTTATTGAGCTTCACGGCGACAGGAATTACAGAGACGACAAGGCGATTGTTGGCGGCTTTGCCAAATTAGGAGACTTTAAGGTAATGATCATCGGGCATCAAAAGGGCAGGGACACAAAGTCTAATATTTACAGGAACTTCGGAATGCCCAACCCCGAAGGCTACCGTAAAGCAAGGCGATTGATGAAGTTAGCCGAAAAGTTCGGCAAACCGGTTATTACATTGTTGGATACACCGGGCGCTTACCCCGGCTTGGAAGCCGAACAGAACGGTCAGGCGGAAGCAATCGCGCGTAATTTGCTGACGATGAGCAGATTGAGAGTTCCGATAATAGTTGTAATTATTGGCGAAGGGGCAAGCGGCGGCGCGCTTGGCATTGGAATAGGGGACAGGATTTTAATGCTTGAAAATACATGGTATTCTGTTATTAGTCCCGAATCCTGCTCGAGCATCCTTTGGCGCAGCTGGGATTACAAAGAACAAGCGGCGGAGGCGCTTAAACTAACGGCGGAAGATTTGAAAGAACAGGGGATAATCGATAGAATAATTCCCGAACCGCTTGGCGGCGCCCACAAAGATTACGAACAAGCGTCGTCGTCGCTTAAGCAAGCCCTTATTGAAGAACTAACAGAACTCGTAAAAATTAAGCCTGAAAAACTTGTTGAAAACAGATTGCAAAAGTTCGGCACAATGGGCGTTTACGTTGAATAACCCTTAATTCTTACTTTGTTAAATTTTTATTTTTGTCGCTATGCTTAAAAATGTTACTACCGTTCGCGTTCGTTATGCGGACACCGACGCAATGGGAATTGTTTACAACGGCCGTTACCTTGAATATTTTGAAGTCGGCAGAACCGAATTGTTAAGAGCTTACGGGCTACCTTACTCGACGGTAGAGAAAGAAGGTTACCAGTTGCCATTGCTGGAAGCTTTCGTAAAATTCAAAAGCGCCGCTTTCTACGACGATTTGATTGAAATAGAATCGACAGTAAAAGAATTGTTCGTTCCAAAAATTCACATCGATTACGTTCTTAAAAGGAAGGGAACGGACGAAATTCTTGCCACGGGCTACACTGATCATGTCTTCGTAAAAAAGGAAACAATGAAAGCCGTTCGTCCGCCCAAGTTTTACATCGACAAATTAAAACCATTTTTCACTACTCAATCAAATTCCGATGATTGACAAATTAAAGGAATTGACAAAGGACACAGCCGTTTACGGGGTTAGCACAATAGTCGGCAGGTTCTTGAATTTTCTTTTAGTCCCGTTTTACACTAACGTTTTTACGACGGCGCAATTTGGAATTTACACTAACATTTACGCCTACCTTGCTTTCTTAAATATTGTTTACATTTACGGAATGGACGCCGCTTACTTGAAGTACGCTTCGATTGAAAAAAAATCAAAAAAGAAAATATTTTCCACGGCGTTTTTGTTCGTAACGTTAAGTACGGCGGCTCTTACATTAATATTTTATTTGTTCAGAGCGCCAATAGCCCGGGCTATGCTTGTGCCTGACAAGTACACGCATTTAATTAATTACGTAATCTTAATTTTAATTTTCGACACGCTTGCGCTTATTCCTTTCGGCAACCTCAGGCTGGAAAGAAAATCGGTGAAATTTTCAATTATTAAAGTTTTGAATATTTGCATTAATTTGGTTCTTAATATTTATTTGATTCTTGTCCAGAAGTGGGGAATCGAAGCAATCTTTTTCAGTAATCTTGCGGCTTCGGTTTTTTCTTTCGTAGCGCTGATTCCGGAAATCGTAAAATATTTGAGATTAAAAATAGACGGCGAATCGCTAAAATTAATGTTGAAATTCGGACTGCCCTATTTGCCTGCCAGCATTGCGGCAATCATGGTTCAGGTAATAGACAGACCAATAGTTCTAATGCTAACGGACAACAGCACGTTGGGCGTTTACCAGGCTAATTACAAACTTGGCGTTTTCATGATGCTGTTTGTTTCGATGTTCCAATACGCGTGGCAGCCTTTTTTGTTAAACAACGCCGGCGAGAAAAACGCAAAAGAGATTTTTGCAAAAGTGCTTTCTTTGTTTGTCCTTGTTGCTTCCGCAATATGGGTTACGCTTACTTTGTTTATTGGCGACCTTGCGCGCATTGAAATCTGGCACGGGCGAACAATCATCGGGCGGGACTTCCTCGGCGGGCTTTACATTGTGCCCGTTATTTTGTTGGCATACATTTTCCACGGAATGTACGTGAATTTTAACGCCGGAATTTACATCGAGGAAAAGACAAAATACCTTCCATTCATTACGGGCGGCGGGGCTTTAATTAACGTAGTATCAAATCTTTTGCTTATTCCCATTTGGGGAATATTGGGCGCTGCTTTTTCAACGCTATTTAGTTACATGTTCATGTCGGGCTCTTTATTTTTTACGGTGCAAAAATTTTACAGGGTAAATTACGATTATAAAAGAATCGGAAAAATATTTTTAATAATTTTAATAATCGCGGGCGTAAATTACTTGCTCTACTTTAACCACGTGTTAACAATAGGCGCGAAAGTATTGTTATTATTGACTTATTTTGCTCTGTTGATTTTCGGCAGAGTAATTTCGAAAAGCGAATTAAAAATGTTGGGAGAATTTGCAGGAAAGTTAAAATCAATTTTTTAATGTAAAATAAATGAAAGCTGTTTAATGGAAAAAGTAAAAATTAAATTTAAAAGAATTTCAGACAAATTTAACGACGTCGAACCGCCAAGCTACGCAACAGAAGGCAGCTCGGGAATGGACGTGAGGGCAGCTGTGGAAAAGCCTTTGATTTTGCAGTCTTCCCAAGTTGCTTTGGTGCCAACTAATTTAAGTCTGGAAATTCCCGAAGGCTACGAAATTCAGGTGCGTCCGCGTAGCGGATTAGCCGTAAAGCATGGAATTGGAGTGTTAAATTCGCCCGGCACAATCGATTCGGACTACCGTGGCGAATTAAAAATAATTCTTTTTAATTTTAGCGACGAACCTTTCGAAATTAAAAGGGGAGACAGAATTGCGCAATTAGTTGTAGGTAAAGTTTACAAAGCCGAATTGGAAGAAGTTGCCGAATTAAGCC
>JALWSN010000265.1 GCA_027080245.1 Ignavibacteriales bacterium
ACCGAAAGTAGTAATATTTACTACCCCTACGTGTAGATTTTGCAATGCGGCAAAAAGGTATTTTAGAGAAAAGAACATTCGCTTTACCGACGTCGACGTTTCTCGCGACCGAAAAGCCGCGCAAGACATGGTTCGTAAAACAGGCCAGACGGGCGTGCCTGTAATTTTAATTAACAATCGCCCGATAGTTGGTTTCGATAAAGCAAAAATCAATAGGTATTTAAATATTAAATAATGAGGAGGAAACTATGAAGGTCAAACCGTTAGACGACAGAGTGCTCGTTGAACCAATGGAAGAAGAAGAAAAAACCGCTTCCGGAATTATCATCCCGGATACCGCAAAAGAAAAACCAAGAATGGGAACAGTTGTAGAAGTAGGAACGGATGAAGATCTTCAGGAACACGTTAAAGTTGGTAACAAAGTTTTGTTCGCCAAATATGGCGGCGAAGACATTGAAATTGACGGCAAAGAATACAAAATAATTCAAAGGTCGGATATTCTGGCAATTGTTGAATAATCCTGATTTTCATTAATTAAAAACCCCTCTAATTGGAGGGGTTTTTAATTTTTTAAATTTATTCTAAAAAAAATAAATTCACGCAATCTAAGTCGGGCGACTCACCTTCGTTAAAATTTTTTCAAAAAAGTTTTCTTCTTAAAAGTCTTAATCTCTTGGGTAATTAAGAACGGCTATCGAATGGAAGCTCATTTACATTGAGTTTTGATTAAAAATCTTTAAATATTCTGAAAACTTGCCCAGAGCCAGCTAGCGGACTCGAACCGCTGACCTGCTCATTACGAGTGAGCTGCTCTACCAACTGAGCTAAGCTGGCTTAAGAAATTATCTTAATTTCTTTTTATGCCTATTCTTGCGCAGTCTTTTCTTTCTTTTGTGAGTCGCTATTTTGTGACGTTTACGTTTCCTTCCACAAGGCATTAAATAATCCTCCGTTTAATTTTGTTTTAATAATTCTTTTGCTCTTTTGCCTAATTCGCTGTTAGGGTTTAACTTTACTGTTTTTCTGAACCACTTGTCCGCAACTTTTTTATTTCCCTTTGCCAATTCGACGATGCCAACGTTAAATACGCCAATTTGGTGGTTAGGTTTAATTTTCAATCCTCGTTTCATTGCGTCCAAAGCGTTTTTGTAATCTTTTAACTGGTAGAAGCACACACCCATGTCAATCCACGCGTCGGGATTTTTAGAATTTTTATTTACGTAAGCTTTGTACCTGTCAATAGCTTTATCGTAAAAGCCCGAATCCTGTAGCAAATTAGCCAGCTTCAATAATTGCGGTAAGTTAGATGGATTCTTTTCGACGATTGTTTCCAAGTCGCTGATTTCTCTTAATTTTTCCAGACTCACGCCATTGTGAAATTTGCTCATATCCTGCGCTTGCGTCTGAGCGTTTTGAACAGGCGGAGGACTTACCGCCGGCGCGCTTGGGTTTTCGAACACTCCGCTGAAGTACAAAATAACAGCCGCAACAATAATTAATCCCGCTACAATTCCGTAAATTTGATTTGAATTTAATTGCCGGGATTTCGTACC
>JALWSN010000266.1 GCA_027080245.1 Ignavibacteriales bacterium
CTCCAGCCCAAGCTTTTGAAGGCGAGCTCCGGATTGGCGTAAAGCGTTTCCGGATCGCCTGCGCGCCTGCCGCTTATTTCAAAATTAACTTTTTTGCCCGATGCTTTTTCAGCCGCGGCAATAGCTTCGAATACAGAATAACCTTTGCCTGTCCCAAGGTTTACAATTAGATTTTCGTCTGTGGCAAGCAAGTAATCCATTGCTTTGATGTGTGCGTCTGCAAGGTCGTTTACGTGAATGTAGTCCCGAATGCAGCTTCCGTCGGGGGTGTTGTAATCATCGCCAAACACCTGCATTTTTTCGCGTTCGCCGATTAAAGTTTCCATTATTATTGGAAATAAATTTTGCGGATTTTTTTCTTTCCCCTTCACGCGCCCGCGCGCATCGTAGCCGGTGGCGTTAAAATATCTTAAGGAAGCGAAAACTATTCCCTTTAATTGAGAAAACCATTTTAAATTTTCCTCAATTGCGAGTTTTGTGTAGCCGTAATAATTTGTCGGATTAGTGGGGTGTTTTTCATCGATGGGTAAGTATTGGGGGTTTCCGTAAACGGCGGCGGAGCTGGAAAAAACAAAATATCTAACGCGGGATTCGGTCATTCGGGTAATTAAGTTCAAAGTACCGTGAATGTTTGTCTCGGCGAAAATTTCCGGGTTAACCATCGATTCGCCTGCAGCTTTAAGAGCCGCAAAATGGAAAACCATGTCAACTCTGTTTTCAAAGGCCTTTTGTAAATCGGTTTTGCTGCGAATGTCTCCTTCAATCACTTCCGCTCCGGCGGGAATGTTTTCTTCTCGCCCGGTAGAGAAGTTGTCGAAAATAATTAAGTCGTGTCCGATCTCCTTTAAGTCGTGCGCAATGTGACTGCCAATGTAGCCCGCGCCGCCGGTTATTAAAATTTGCATTAAATTACCTTCGATTTTGAAAATAAATTTCAAAAATAATTCAAAGATTCTGAAAAAAGAAATGTTTTATTTAAATTAGCAATAGTTATTGAAATGATTTTGAGTATGCGACCGACATTTGCTAAGATTTACTTAAATAACCTCAAATTTAATTATTTGAAACTCAAGAGGAGAGTCGACAACAGAAAAGTAATTGCCGTTGTTAAAGCAAACGCTTACGGGCACGGGGTTGTAAAAGCTGTTGAAGCATTGGAATCTTTAGGGAAGGACAAACCCTTTTACTACGCAGTTGCTTTAACTGAAGAAGCGGTAGAAATAAGAGAAAATAAATTAACCGATTCGCCAATCCTCTCGTTTGCACCGTTTTGCAAGGACGAACTAAGCGAGTATTTAAAATATTCAATAATACCAACGGTTTCGTCAATCGAGCAAATTGAAATTATTAAAAAAATAAATTTGAAAGAAAAATTAAAAATTCATGTGAACGTCGACACTGGCATGGGAAGGCTCGGTATTCATTTTTCTCAGGCACACGAGGCTCTTAAAGTCCTTTATTCACAGGGGAATATTGAGGTCGATGGAATTTACACTCATTTTGCGACATCCGACGAAAAGAACAAGAGATTTACAATAATTCAATTAAACAGA
>JALWSN010000267.1 GCA_027080245.1 Ignavibacteriales bacterium
GGCATCCAATCGGTTCTGCGTTGTTCCGCAGGCGTTGTTTTTGTTACATTAATTAAGCGAATATTTTTGAACCCGGCTCGTTTAAGCCAGCTTTCAAGGGTCAACGCCGAAGGAATGAACCAGACGTTCCTCATTTTGGCGTAGCGTCCTTCCGGCACAAGAACTTCGTTTTGCTTGCCGTCTATTACTAACGTTTCGAGCACAAGCTCGCCGCCGTTGCGCAGGAACGATTTTAATTGGAAAAGATGTTCGAAAGGGGAGCGGCGGTGGTAAAGCACGCCCATTGAAAATACGGTGTCGAAAAGCTCAATATTTTCAGGCATTTCCTGAACTCCAACAGGCAAAACCCAAACAGGTTGGGCGTTTAAGTATTGTTTAATCGATTGAAACTGAACTACGCTAAGCAGGTAAGGGTCGATGCCAACGACTGCTTTCGCGCCCGCCCCTTTCATTCGCCAACAATGGTAACCGTTCCCGCTTCCAACGTCAAGAATAAGTCTGCCCTGCAATGGTGAAATTTCATTGCTCAAACGGTTCCATTTGAAATCCGAGCGCCATTCCGAATCGATTTTGATTTCGAAAATTTCGAACGGACCTTTGCGCCAAGGGATTAAGGCTTTAAGAGAGCTTATCAAGCCGGCCCGTTGTGCTTCGGTTAAATCCTTGCCTTCGCCTATTTTTATTGAATCTTCGTTCAAAAAAACTTTCGACGGGCGGGCTTTGGGAAAGCCCTGTAAAATCGAGACGAACTTGTTGTAATCCCCATGTCGCTTAATATTTTCAATATTTTCCCGCAGTTCAAAAAAACTGGGCGACAAATTATTTTCTTCTACGAAATTGAAAAAGGAATCGAAATTCATTTCTGTGCAATTATTGAGACAAAGTTAAAGATTTGAAACCAACGGTCGTAAACCCGAAAGCCCGCCTTTTTGAGCCTTTCAAGATGTTCCCGCTCGGTGTTTAAAATCATTACGTTTTCCAGGGCGTCACGCTTCCGGCTTATTTCCAATTGGCTGTAGCCCATCATCGCTTTGAAGGAGTAGTAACGTTCGGCCTGACGGGCGTCGAGTTCGGAATTTTCGAATTTAACTTTTTCAGTTAGAATTAAAATTCCCCTCTTAATCATCCCCGCGTAAATATTTCGGATTATTTCGTCTCGGTCGCGCGGCGGAATAAATTGGAGGGTCAAATTCATTACCACAACCGAGGCGTTCTCAATCTTAACGTTCCGGACGTCCTGTAAAATAAGGTCGACGGGCGTTTTTGCTTTCGAATTGTCAATAAATATTTTGGCTCTTTCAATCATCGCGCGGGAATTGTCTATCGCAAAAATTTTGCACCCTTCGGCTTTAATTTTACTTTGCATTGCAAGGGAAGAAGCGCCCAGCGAGCAACCCAAATCGTAAATGTTAGTAAACGGGCGCGCGAATTTTTCTGCAAGCATTCCGGTAATTGCGATTATCGTAGCATAACCGGGAATCGAGCGGCGGAGCATGTCTTCGAAAACGTTCGCCACTTTTTCGTCGAAGCGGAAATCGACAATCTTTTCC
>JALWSN010000268.1 GCA_027080245.1 Ignavibacteriales bacterium
AAATAGTGGCGAACCCGAAAGTTTCATTTAAAACGAAATTTCAATTGGCTTCGTTGTTTGCGCAGGAAGGGGAGAAAAAATCCGAGCTTCTTAACATTGGAAAACAAATGTTGAAGCGAATAGAAAAAGATTCTTCCGATTGGCGCGTGGAAGCGCTTTTGGGCGAAATAGCCATTTCGCAGAAGGAAGATTCGATTGCGGAAAATTATTTGCAAAAAGCCGTAAACAAAGCCCACTGGAACTCGCAACTCCTTTCCCGATTTGCAAATTTGCTTTTTACTAACGGCAAATACAAAAAGTTGGTAAACGAAGTTGAACCGCAATTGAGCAATTTCCCGGACAATTTTTTCTTGAATTTAATCGTCGGACTTTCCTATTCACAACTTAATAAAAATAAAGAAGCTAAAAAGTATTTGCTAAAAGCCGTTAACTTGAACCCTAACGACGTAACGGCTCTTTCGGCGCTTGGATTTACGCTGAACCAGACACATGAAGAAGACGACGCCATTTTTTACCTTGAACGCGCTTTAAAAATTCAACCTAAAAATGTTCAGGCGTTGGGAATGCTGGGCTTAATTTACGACAACAAAAAAGAATACGACAAGTGCGACGAGAATTACGAAAAGGCGTTGGCTCTAGATTCTACCAACGCATTGATTTTGAACAATTACGCCTACTCCCTTTCGGAACGGGGCATTCAATTAAAGCGCGCTCTGCGAATGGTCAGACAAGCGTTAAAAAAAGAGCCGGGGAATTCTTCTTATCTGGACACTTACGGCTGGATTCTTTACAAGTTAAATCGTTTTGCGGAAGCTAAGAAGTGGATTGAAAAATCGTTGGAAAAAGATCCCAAAAACGAGACGGTGCTGGAACACATGGGGGACATCTGGTTGAAACTAGGGAACAAAACAAAAGCGCTCGAGTTCTGGAAAAAAGCGTTGAAACAAAAGAAAGACGACAAACAATTGCTGGATAAAATTAAGGAGCATTCAAAATGAAAATGAAAATTTTAATCTTCCCTTTAGCATTGATTTTATTGACCCTGGCGGGCTGCTCCACAATGAAGCCTTTGAAAAAAGAGACTTTTACCAAAGCGCCGCTTCCGGTCAGCAGGATTTTGCGCAGAGTGGAAGCGGAACGCAGGAAAATTAAAACTTTCCGCGCAAGCGGAACCATTGATTTTACGGGGCAAAGATTTAGCGGCAAAGGGGAAATTGAGATTTTGATTAAAAAGCCCGATTCCCTTAAAATTTTAATTTTCGGGCCTTTTGGAATAGAGCTTGGAGAAGCGCTTGTTACTCACGAAAATTTCTTCTTTTACGACGCCTTCAAAAACAGACTTTTCAAGGGACGTAACAGCGAAAAAGCAATTGAGAAAATATTTAAAATTAAATACTCTTTTCAAGAATTGCTCGACGCCCTTACGGGCTACGCAAATTTAACTAACGACCTTTACAAAACGCCCGACTCTGTTGAACGAAACGGGGATTGGTTTTCCGTTAAGTTTGTAAATAAGGCTGAACCGACGATGAGGATATTTCCACTTG
>JALWSN010000269.1:0-947 GCA_027080245.1 Ignavibacteriales bacterium
CCAACCGAACGCGCGCGCAAGGAATTACACGCCCGGTTATTTTTCCTTTAACGTGCCCGGCGGCAGGTGCGAGACATGCCAAGGTGAAGGCTTTGTGAAAATCGAGATGCAATTCTTAGCGGACATTTACCTAACTTGCGAGGATTGCAAAGGCACACGCTACAAACCGGAAGTCAGGGAAATCACTTACCGTGGAAAAAACATTGTAGATGTGCTCAACATGACGGTGAACGAAGCAACGGAATTATTTAAGTACCAAGACAAAATATTAAAATACCTTGAGGTTCTGCAAAGCGTGGGACTTGGTTACATTAAATTGGGGCATCCGGCAAATACTCTCTCCGGTGGAGAAGCGCAAAGAATTAAGCTTGCACGTCATCTCCTTGCAGACAAACCGGGCAAACGCACGCTCTTCATCTTCGACGAACCAACAACCGGCTTGCACTTTGACGATATTAACAAATTGCTGTTGGCTTTCCGCAGCCTGCTGAGGAATAATAATTCGCTAATTATCATTGAGCACAATCTTGACGTAATTAAAAACGCAGATTACATTATTGACTTGGGACCTCAGGCGGGAGAAAAAGGCGGACAAGTAGTTTGTACCGGCACGCCGGAAGAAATTGTTAAGTGCAAGCGTTCTTACACCGGAAAGTATTTGAAGAAAGTGTTGGAATAAAAAGAGCTCACTAATCTCAACCCTATTTGTTAATGCTCTTGTACCATTCGTAAAAGACAAATGCCAAAATTGAAATGGTTGCAAGTAATATTAGGATGAAATAAAGCATTTAAGGTTCCGTCCCTTTACAATATTTTAAGATTGATGCGAGGGAGTACTTTTAATAAAATAATCCAGTCCTCATAAATTTTCAAACGGGATAGCCAAAACTCTTTCGCTCAAACGTTGTGGTTGAGGAATCCTGCAAACCAAAAAACCACGGGAAGCT
>JALWSN010000269.1:957-1546 GCA_027080245.1 Ignavibacteriales bacterium
TCGATAAGCTTTTCAATATTTCGAATATGTTTTTGGGATGGCGCTTCCGTCCATTTCACTTCAATCGGGATATCCTCATCCGGCGTTTCAAAAATAAAATCAACTTCAGCTCCGCTAACCGTTCGCCAAAAAGAAACATTGTATCCTCTTCCCAAATAACCCGCTCTTTGAATTAATTCCAAACCTACAAGATGTTCTAACAAATATCCGCCTAATTCTGCCAATATATTTTTATCTAAGCGGATTTCCGCAGCGGCATTGCGCACACCCAAATCAAAAAAGTAAAAAGCGGGAGTTGTTGTTAATCGTTTGCGTTGCGATTTTCTGTAACTAAATACCCAATATCCTAAAAAGGTATCGTTCAACACTTGATAATAATTTTTAATAGTCGAAACGGCAATACCGCTTTCTTGCGATAATTTAGTTAAATTGACTTGCTTGCCGCTTTCCAATGCCGCCAACTGCAAAAAAACGTTGAATGATGCGGTATTTCTAACCAAGGCTTCCTTTCGTATTTCCTCTTCCACATAATTATCAACATAAGCGGAAAGCGTCTCAAATGCGCTCTCTTCATTTTCTAATCTAACAC
>JALWSN010000270.1 GCA_027080245.1 Ignavibacteriales bacterium
CTTCTATTTCGTTCACCGCGTCGATTACTCCCTGAGCCACGCGATCGCAACGAACAATTCCGCCGAAGATGTTAATTAAAATTGCTTTAACGTTCTTGTCGGAAAGAATAATTTTAAATCCGTTTTTAACCGTTTCCTTGTTAGCTCCGCCTCCAACGTCCAAGAAGTTTGCAGGTTCCCCGCCTGCTAATTTAATAATGTCCATTGTGGCCATTGCCAAACCGGCGCCGTTAACCATGCAGCCAACGTTGCCATCAAGTTTAATGTAATTCAAATTGTATTTCGAAGCTTCGATTTCCAGCGGTTCTTCTTCCGTTAAATCTCTGTAAGCCACAATTTCGGGGTGACGGAACAAAGCGTTGTCGTCAAAGTTCATTTTGGCGTCCAACGCCATTACGTCCCCTTCCTTTGTGACTACAAGAGGATTGATTTCGGCGAGGGAGGCGTCGGTAGCTTCGTAAGCTTTGTAAAGTCCGAGTAAAAATTTAACGGCGTTTTTGAATTGCACGCCCGAAAGCCCTAAACCAAAGGCTAATTTCCTTGCCTGGTAAGCCTGAAGTCCAATTGCAGGATCGACGGTTTCCTTTAAAATTTTCTCGGGCGATTCTGCGGCAACTTTTTCAATTTCCACGCCGCCTTCGGTAGAGACCATTACAACGTTTTTGGACTGCGCTCTGTCCAGAGTAATCCCAACATAAAGCTCTCGTTCGATGTTAACGCCCTGCTCAATCAGAAGTCTTTTTACAACTTTACCTTCCGGTCCGGTTTGGTGAGTTACCAAAGTCATTCCCAACATTTCTTTGGCGAGTTTCTCTACTTGATTTTTGCTTTTGGCAATTTTAACGCCGCCGCCTTTGCCGCGACCGCCGGCGTGAATCTGAGCCTTCACAACCCAAACCTTACCGCCAATCTTTTCCGCCGCTTTAACGGCTTGCTTTGCTGTTCTTGCGGGATACCCTACGGGAACCGCAACGTTAAATTTCTTTAAAATTTCCTTTGCTTGAAATTCGTGAATCTTCATCTTTCAACCTTCAAATTTTATTCAATAAGTCCTGTAAATTTATTAAGAAAAATTCTATTAATAAAATTTTTTTACGCCCTAAAGTAATTTTTATTCGGAATTTGTTTCCATTTGTAAAAGCAAAATGGAAGTTGCAGCCAACAATATCTTCACGCGGCTTAATTTTGGAGATTAAAATTTAGTAAATTTGTAAAGTAAAATAAAAATTGAGGTAAGAAATGATTAGCAAAGAATTGCTTGAAATTTTAAGATGCCCCCTTTCCAAAGCGCCGTTAATACTAGAGGGAAATAAATTAATTTCAACAGACCGCGAAACCAGGCGGGTTTACAGAATTGAAAACGACATTCCGGTAATGCTTATTGAAGAATCGGAAATTTTGCCTTTAGACGAATGGGAAAGCTTAATGAAAAAACATTCCGCCACTAACAAAGAGCTGGAATGATTATTAAAAGCGACAAAGAAGGAATAGTTAATTACTTAAGCGATGCGGCGAATTTCACCGGATTTTGTGATCAGGTATTAAT
>JALWSN010000271.1 GCA_027080245.1 Ignavibacteriales bacterium
ATGGTCTTCGGCGCGCTTGGAATGGCTCTGGGAGTTGGGCAAACCGGCAACCCAAACGCCGCCATTGGCGTTTCCCGCGGTTTAACTCAAATGGTCGGCTACGAAATTCCGTTTGTTCTTGCGCTTGTTTCGCTGATGATTCAGTTCCACACCACAAGCATTAACGATTTGTTAGCCGTGCAGACGGATTTTGCAAATTGGATCATTTTCAAATCCCCGCTTTCATTTGCGGCGGCAATATTGGCTTTTCTTGGAATGATGGGCTACGCTCCGTTCGACGTTGTGATCGCCCCCGCTGAAATCGCCTCCGGACCGCCTTCCGAATTTGGCGGGAAATACCTCGGCTTAATGATGACGAGCGGTTCGATTTTTACCTTCGCCAAATTGGTTTTGTTTACCGATATTTTTCTTGGCGGCGCAACGAATTTTGGTTCGCTGATAATCAAAACATTTGCGCTTTACATGATTCCCGTTCTTACCGGAATTGTTAACCCGAGGTTCAGAACGGAACAATCGGTTAGATTTTTCTGGGCTTGGCCCACTTTGTTTGGCATTCTTGCGATTTTGGTTGTTATTTAAAAGGAATTGAAAATGATTAACGATAGAGACGCTAACAAAATTGTTGAAATAATTACCCGCTTTGCCAGGAAACATTCGCTTTGGGTTGTGGCTTACGGAACGGGCTGCGGAGCAATCGAGGTTCCGCCCACAATGACTTCTCGCTACGACGCCGAGCGTTTCGGCATCAGAGGCGCGGCAACTCCGCGTCAAGCGGACGTTCTGCTGATTACCGGCTACCTTTCCGTGAAAACGCTCAAGCGGGTTATCCGCACTTACGAGCAAATGCAAGACCCGAAATACGTAATAGGATTCGGCTCTTGCACCATTAATGGCGGAATGTATTGGGATTCTTACAACACAATTAAAGTTTTGGACGATTACCTGCCCGTTGACGTTTACATTAACGGTTGCATGCCCCGCCCGGAATCCGTGATTTCGGGGTTCATTAAACTTCAGGAATTAATTGCCGCAGGCAAAGCCGAAGGCGCGGAAAAATACAAGAAAAACCTGGATTGGTACAGAACCAATCAGAAAAAGGTAATTAAAAATTGGAAAATGCCGGATTACAATTGGTGAAAGAAATGATTGCCCCGGACGCAAATGTTAAAAAAAGTGAAATTAAAAATCGGCAATTCAATTGGTTTGTTCGCGGCGTTCGGGAATGAATTGAAATGGAAAAATTAAGAAAGAATTAACAATGGAAAACTTAAAACTCGAAAAAGAAATAAAACAAGCGATTTCAAACACGTTTAGAACGGCAAAAGTAGTAATAAAAAGAGAACACAGAATAGCGGCAAGTTTGCGCTCGGATTTAATCCCCCCTTTTTTAAGCTACTTAAAAGATTACCTGGGTTTTACTCATCTTGCGCATTATTCTTGCGTGGATTGGATTGAGGACGGGAAATTCGAACTGGTTTTTCTCCTGTGGAATTACGACAAGAGAATTCTTTTAATGGCTAAAACAAAAATCGAGAGGGGAAAACC
>JALWSN010000272.1 GCA_027080245.1 Ignavibacteriales bacterium
GGCTTTGCGTAGTTGGAACCGATTTTGGCTACCGTTCTGTTTGAGCCTATGCCTATTGAACAAGGGAGACCAAGCTTTTTTTCCACCTCCGTTTGTAGTCGTTTGGCAAAAGCAAAAGCCGACTTGTAAAGGCGCGCTAAGCCTGTAAAATCAATGTAAAATTCATCTATCGAGGCTTGTTCAATTTTAGGCGCGTAATTTTCTAACAGCCTTTTAACCGCGCGAGAAAATCGGGCATACTCCCGATGATTGCCCTGCAAATAAACGCCATGGGGACACAATCGGTAAGCTTGCCTAATCGGCATAGCGGAATGCAAGCCGTATTCGCGCGCTTCGTAGGAACAGGCTGCAACCACGCCGCGCCCTTGCTCGGGGTCGGCGCCTACGATAACGGGTTTCCCGTTTAGCGATGGGTCGAGTATTCGTTCAACCGAAACGAAAAACGAATCCAAATCGAGATGAAGGATTAAAGACATGAGTTTGTAAGCAAAGATTGTTTCGAATTTAAATTTAATGAGAAGAGAATTTTATTTGTAAACGGTTGGGAAGTAATACGTCATAGCCAAAAAACATTTACCGTATTTTTTAATACGCCAAATTTCTTCTCGCCCGTTACAAGATAAGCTTTCTTTTCAATTATTTTCCCAAAACCTTTTGAGATGAGGGTAAGCGTTCACAATCGTTCCGGGCATTTTAATTTTTGCGCCGTTTTTCAAATAGTGTAAAAGTTCAAATGCGTTTGCCACAGCTTTGCCTTGAGGGTGGTTGTTCATTATTACAAATATTTTTTTTGCCTTGTCGTAAGTCTCTTTTATTTTGTCCGCAATTTCAATCAACTCGCCCGGGGTGTAAAGGTAATCGTAACGGGCGCTGCGTTCTTCGTAGGTTTGCTTTTGTCCGAAATTCTTAATTGATTCAAGCCATGCTTTTTTGTTGCGCCCGTGAAACCGGGCGTAAACCATTTCCCTACCGACTACCGGTTCAAACTTTACCGTTTCGCCAATAGGCGGCTGGTCAATCGAACAAATGGTAATTGTTTTCGCTCTTTTGCCCCGCCACGAGCGATGGCGTACTTCAACAAATTTGTCGTATTCCTCGAAAGCCTCAATCAAACTACGCAGATAATCAATAGAAGCGTCGTTGCAAACAAAAGAGTAAGGGAACTGAAGCAGCAGTCCCCCCAATCTTTCTGACTTTTTAAGTAAATTAAGACTTTGTTTCACGGCTGAAATCTTTTCGTCGTTGTAATTCCGCCTGTGCGTAAAATCCATGTGCAGTTTGACCGTAAAAAGGAAATCCTCCGTTTCGCCTAATTGTCTAAGCCAACCTTCCACTATGCGCGGCGAAAGATAAGAATAATAGGAGGAATTCACCTCGACCGCATTAAAGAAACGGGAATAATATTTCAGCCAGCTAAATTCTTTCGATTGCGAGAAGGGGTAAAAATTTCCCACCCAGTCCTCGTAGCTCCAGCCCGCCGTGCCTACGTAAAGTTTGGGAATAGCGCCCATTAAATTTACTCCTTAAAAATAATATTAAAATTC
>JALWSN010000273.1 GCA_027080245.1 Ignavibacteriales bacterium
TTTCCTCGTAATAAGATTTACTGTATTCCATTCCGTACTTTTCGGTAAATCCCTCAATCTGTCCGTGCGCAAATAAAGGCAGTCCGGGCAGCGTAACCATTAGCGTTAACACGCCGAAATATTTGTCGCCGGTGCCAAATTGTTTAATTGCCGTTTCCTCGTCGGGGTTGCTCATGAAGTTGACGTATCTCTTCAAAATTTCCGGCTCAAATTCAAGAGTGTTTGAGATGAGTTTGTGATACTTTTCGTTTTCTTCGTTCATCATCATGTGCATGAAAGCGCTATTGTAAACGCGGTGCATTCCAAGCGTTCTAACAAAGTAGCCTTCCATCAGCCAGAAAGCTTCGGCAAGCAAAAGCGTGTTTGGTTTTTCCTTCTTGATTCTGTCCACAACTTCCCGCCAAAATTCCCTTGGGAACAATTTATTGAATTCCCGTTCAGTTAAAGAATGCTCGGCACGCGAAGGAATGTCGCCGCCAGTGCCCGGCTTTGGGTACCAGAGCCTTTGGAAGTGAAGTTTGGTAAGGGTCATCGCCGCGTCGAAACGAATAATTGGGAACTTGCCGGCAACCTGAAGTATTTTTTGAATTACCGCTTCCCGCACTTCGCTTTTTAACATGTCAAGTTGAGCGGTGTCGTTCCAGGGCATTTTTGTTCCGTCGTTACCATGATAGATGTAAGTCGTCTCGCCAGTCCGTAAATCCTTTCGTCTGAAAACAACGGCTGCGTTGGTTCGGTCCCAATAACCATCTTCTATTTTAATTTCAATCTCATCGTCGTCGGAAAGATTTGGTCCGTTAAAAGAATAATCGCTAAAAGGCGGTTTGGGAAGTTGAATAAAGTACTCGGGATGATTTTCAATCCAATCCGAGTAAATACCCGTGTGGTTGGGAACCATGTCGCTCGCCAATCTAATTTGTTTTTGCACGGCATTTTCTTTTAACTTTCGCAAGGCTTCTTCGCCGCCGAGCTCTTTAGCCACAATGTAATCGTAAAGCGAATAAGCTGAGCCAATGGCGTCGGGGTTGCCCATTAGGCTTTTGATTTTTTTCGAGGCGGAACTCCTTTGCCATATTCCAATTAGCCAAATAGCATTAATGCCCAACGAGCTCAACCATTCCAATTCTTCGGCGGGTATTTCATCGAGTCGGGAAATTTTTCTATTGTATTTCTTCGAAAGTTGATGAAGCCAGACGAAGGCGTTCTTTGCAATCATAACAACGTTTGGCATCCAATCTACGTCCGGCGAAAAATTTACCGACTCTTCGTACAATTTAGTAGAAGCTTCCGCCAAATCGAATTCCGAACGGTAAAGTTTCAGGCTTTCGATTTCCTTTCCCTGCATGTATACGGGAGCAATTGAGGGCGGCGGACCGCCCTGCCCTTGACTAACAATTTTTTCTTCTTTCAAAATATCCGTAGCCGTTAAAATTTCATTTAGAAATTCCCCGTCGAGATATTTCGTCCAATTATTCTTAATAAAATCCAATTGTTCAAATAAACTATTGGGATGATTAAGAATCGGTTGCTCGAGGAAATCAATCAACGTAAAAGAAGAATCTTCAAACGGCGGTTCATTTTGGAAAAATTCTTTGTTAAATGCAAATATATTCTCTAATGTAGATTGAGCTTTAAGAAATCTTTTGTCAAAAAAATCTTTAAATGAAACAGCCCCATCGTTTTTGTTTTCGAGATAGAACAAAATTAAATCTTTAATGAACTCCTTACCGGCGGTTTTATTTGTAAGCAAAAGCCTTTTCAACATTTCCGAATTTCCGGAAGCAAAACGCTCAACAAATTCGGCGATAAACGAACTCCTTTGCTGGTAGTTTAATTTGGTTTGAAAATTTGTAAATGCTCTAATAAATCCAATAGGGTTGATTTTGGATTCATACTTGTCAAGCAATTTAATAAAAGCTCTATTAATTAATCCGAAAGCAATTAGCATACCCTTAGTAACACGAGGCGGATTTTCGTCTTTTGGATTTAACAAACCAAGCGTTTCTTCAATAGATTCACGAGAATCTAATTCTATCGAAAGCAACGGTTTGAAATTCCTGCTTAAAGCAATCTGCTCGGCTAATTGTTTTCGAATATGTAAAATTAATTTCATGTCATAATTTAATATTAAATTAACTTGCAAATATAACCAACATCAACGAACCTCGTCAAAGTTTATTGATGACAAGCTTAATAAGAATAAAAGATGTAGAAAAGAAGCGAGAAAGCAAAGAGAATCCACATACCTGCTTTAACGTCTTTAATTCTACCGTTAAATAATTTGATTATCGGATAAACAATAAAGCCGGCAGTCATTCCGATACCAATATTGTAAGTAAAGCTCATCAACGCAATAATTACAAATGCCGGGGCTAATTCGTCGTATTTGCTAAAGTTAAGATTTTTAATCGGCTCTAACATCAATAGTCCAACAATAATAAGGGCAACGCCGTATGCATAAGGCGGAATAGCTGTAAATAAAGGGGAAAAGAAGATCATCGACAAGAACAATACGGCCGTTACGACCGAAGCGAATCCAGAACGAGCGCCGGCTTCGATTCCCGTGGCGGATTCAATAAAAATTCCGGCGGTTGTCGTTCCCAGAAGCGAAGCCACAACGGTGGAAAGAGCGTCGCAAAGGAAAGGTTTTTCAATTTCAGGCAAGTTGCCGTTTTCGTCCAGCAATCCCGCTTTGTAGGAAACGCCAATTAAAGTGCCCATCGTATCCACAAAGTCCATTACAAGCACCGTAATTATTACCGAAACAAAGCCCCACGTGAAAGCCCCTGCAATATCAAGCTTAAAAGCAAGCGGCTTTAGCGAAGGGGGCATGCTTATTAGCTTTTCGGGCATTGGGGTTAATTTAAAAACAAACCCGATGAAGGCGGTTACAAAAATACCAATCAACAATGCCCCTTTGGTCTTTTTCATTAAAAGAATGACCGTAAACAAAAAGCCAAAAAGCGCAAGTAAAACTTTAGGGTCGTGCAAATTGCCTATTTTTACAGGCGCGCCAGGAACGCCTATCGTTACAATACCTGCTTCGTTAAGCCCAATGAACGTAAGGAACAAACCAATTCCAACGGCAAATGCAATTTTCATATCTTCGGGAATAGCGCGTGAAAGCCACGAGCGTAAGTTGACTAAGGTAATTAAGGTAAAAACCGCGCCGCTAATAAATATCGCTCCCAAAGCGGTCTGCCAACTGTAACCCATTACTTTAACTACGGTAAAAGCAATAAAAGCGTTTTCGCCCATGTAAGGAGCGATGGCGAAAGGTCTTTTGGCGTAAAGTCCAAGCGCAAGAGTGCCGAAAAAAGCCGTAAGTATTGTAGCCATCATCGAAGCGCCGAAAGGCATGCCGGCGGCTTCAAGAATTTTGGGGTTTACAATTACAATGTAACTCATTGTGAAAAAAGTAGTGAAGCCGCCAATTATTTCGTTTTTGTAATTGGTGTTTAATTCATCGAAATTGAAGTACTTACTAATCATCTCTCAGTCCCTAATTTATTTTGAAAAAACAATTAGCGCTACTTTAGAATTCAGACGCCGGCAAACTCAAGGTTAATTTGTAAAATTTCAGCCCTTCCGGCTGTTTTAACAGGCGGCCCCCAAACTCCAACGCCTGAAGAAATGTAGTAATGCGTGTTGCCTTTTAACAAATAACCATAACTTTTTTCGTAAACAAATTTAGTAATGAAATTAAACGGCCAAAGTTGACCGTTGTGAGTGTGACCGGAAAGTTGCAAATCGATGCCATTATTATTGGCTTCTTCGAGTCTAAAAGGCTGATGGTCCAATAAAATCAGGGGGAAATTAGCTTCGGTAAAATTCAATAATTCTTTAAGCGGCATTCTTTCTTCTCCTTTAAAAAATGAAATTGAAATGTCTTCCCGCCCGATTAAAAAAAACGAATCGTCAATAAAGAAAAGCGTATCGTCAAGTAAGTTTATTCCTTTGTCAATTAAATATTTTTTCGCTTGTTCAACCCCTCCAATGTATTCGTGATTCCCAGTAACGGCAAAAAGTCCGTATTTGGATTTAATTTGTTCAAGCGGTTTGCCCAAATCATATTTAATTATTCGCGGCAGATCCTCGTCGACAACATCGCCAGGGAACAAAACAATATCGGGATTAAGTTGATTAATAATTTTAACAATCTTCCGAAGCAACCTTTTATTCATTGTCAACCCAATGTGCAGGTCGGAAGCGGCGACAATATTAAGCTTTTTCAGCTTTCCCCCGTTTTTATTTATTCTTAATTTAATCTTTCTTACTTTGGGATGATTAACATTCAAATAACCAACTATTAAAATAATTGCCGTAAGAATTAAAACCACTATTGCCGTTGAAGGAACCGAAAGGGAAGCTGTTAATTGCGGATTGACAAAAATTGAACTTGTAAAAAATTTAATTAAATCAACAATTGCAAAAAGAATAGCAAGGTAAACGGAAGCGCCCATCCAAATTGAGCTAAAAAGAATTAACGCGGCTGAAAAATTATTCGTAAGTTTTTTTTCCAGCATTCTTCCAAAAAAATAAGATAAAATTAACAGAAGAATTGCCAACCCCACACAATTAACCGCGCTTGAAGATAGCTTAAAATATTGCTTGAAGCTAAAGATCAAATAATAATTCAGCAAAAAATAAACGATTAAAATTGTCGCTAAAATAATTCCGAATTTGAGATTTTTCATGATTTCCTTTTTTCGTTGGCAATTTGATTGTAAAGGTTAAGGTAACTTTTAGCCGAGTTCTTCCAAGAGAAATCCATTAGCATACCGTTAATCATCAATTGGTTCCAGGCTGTTTTGACTTGGAAAGTTTTCAGGGCTCGATTAACAGCCCTTACCAGAGCTTGCGATGAATATTTAGAAAAACAAAATCCGTTTGGATTTTTGTTTTTATTTTTTTCGCTTGCGTCAATAATAGTGTCCGCAAGTCCGCCCGTTTTACGAACAATAGGAACAGCCCCGTATTTCAAGGAGTAAATTTGATTCAAGCCGCAAGGCTCGTACCTAGATGGCATAAGGAAGGCGTCAGCCGCGGCTTCTATTTGGTGAGCTAAAACGTTGTTGTAATGCCCAACAACTTTTAATTTATTGGGATAGCGTTCGGCTAAAGATAGCAAAGCGTTCTCGTATTCTTCCTGCCCGTTGCCTAATATTACCAGGGTCAAATCGTCTTCCATCAGATGAGGAATGGCGTCAATCAACAAATCAATTCCTTTTTGATAAACAAGGCGGGAAACCATCCCAATAAGCGGAATGTCGGGATTGAATTTTAATTCGAACAAATCAAACAAATATTCCTTGTTGAGAATTTTTTTGTCGATTGAATTAACGTCGTAATTTTGGACAATGAACAAATCCGAAATGGGGTTCCACTCAACGTAATCGACGCCGTTTAAAATGCCGGACAAATCTTTTTTTCGTTCTTTCAGCACGCCTTCCAAGCCGGAGCCGAATTCGCTTGTTAAAATTTCTTTAGCATAGGTTGGGCTAACGGTGTTAAGTTTGTCGGCAAAGACTATTCCCATTTTCAAAAAATTAAAATTGCCGTAAAATTCCGCCGGTCCTTTTGGGTAAAAGAAAGAGGGGTTTACGCCTGCTTTATCAAGGGTTTGCGGCGGAAATATTCCCTGGTAGCCAATGTTGTGAATGGTTAAAAGGGAACCGGTATTTGGGAAGCTTGCGCTGAAGTTATTTTTCAAATAATACGGTATCAATGATGTTTGCCAATCGTTTACGTGAATAATATCAGGTTCAAATGCGCTTTTCAAAAATTCGAGAGCGGCTAAGCTAAAAAAAATAAACCTTTCGTCCTCGTCGTTGTCTTGCGTGTAAATATTGTTGCGGTTGAAGTAATAATCGTTTTTAATAAAAAAAACCTTAACGTCCGTGCCCGGCAACAAAGAGGAGACCACTCCGGCTTTTTCCTTCCTACCGTTAATTGTGACGGTAATTTGCGTTGTAATTTCTTCGTTAAATCTAAATTTCCTTCGATGAATAGTGTCGTAAAAGGGAGTAATAATAATTATTTCAACCCCGAGTTTATTCAAGGCAATTGGCAAGGAACCCGAAACATCCGCTAATCCGCCCGTTTTGGAAAATGGAAAAACTTCCGACGAGACAAAGGCAACTTTCATTTTATTTTTTTTCTAATTTTAATCTTTAAAAATAATTATTTTTATTTTAGGAATAAAAATAAAAAAACATTTTTAATACGATAAACATTGAGGGAAACGAATGCCAGAGCTTTTGAAAGTAGCAATAATAATGGGAAGCGATTCCGATTTGCCAATTATTGAAAAATCGTTTGAAATATTCAATAAATTCAACATCTCCTTTGAAGTAAAAATACTCTCGGCGCATCGCTCGCCGGAAGAATTAAAAGAATATTCAAGCGCTTTAAAGAC
>JALWSN010000274.1 GCA_027080245.1 Ignavibacteriales bacterium
TCGGTTAAATCCATTTCGTAATCGAACTCGGCTTTAACCTTAAAAAGCTTATTGAAATCGTTTTCGTAATTGGAAAGCACAGAATAGATGTAATTATTTCCAATGAAAATAATTTTTGTGTTCACCTCAATCGGCTCGGGCTTGAGAATACTGGGCGAAAATTGGTAGACGTGCGTAAAGTCCTGTATTTCAAGCCTTCCGTAAAGCATTACTCTTTTAAGAGATTTCCAGACCCCCGGTTCGCTAAAAGCGTCCAGAGCGTTAATCACCAAATAACCGCCATTCGCCCTTAAAAGCGAGCCGGCTTTTATTTTGGTGTAATCCGTGTACCAGCCGCCAGAAGGGTCGAACGCCCTTTCGATCGTCCCGAAAATATTGGTGAAAGTCGGGGTCGTTTCAATTATTACCGGACAGCTCTTGACGTTAGAATTGTCCAGAATTACGTTAACGTCGTACTTGTTAAAAATTCCGTCCTCTTGAGTTTTTTTAGCCTGATGATTTGCCGCCGGTTTAACTTTGAACAGTTCCAGATTCTCCCGGATGTTTTCTTTTAAATCATTTAAATATTCAAGAACGCAATCGAAATTAAATTTTTTCCTTAAATCGTCGAACGTAACCTTTAACAATTTTTCGACGGCGTCCCTTTCAATCTTTTCCAGTTCCTTTTGAAATTCCTGGTTCAACTCCAGAGATTTTTTAAATACCTCTTGAAGCTCTTCTTCAAACATTGCGTATTTCTTAATAATCTTTCCCGCTTGCTCCTTGGAAATTTTCTTGCTCTGCACAAGTTCGTCCAACTGCTGAATAAATACGGGCTGTTTGTCCACAAGCATTAAAATTTCCGGCCTGGCAAAATCGCCGCTTTTTACTTGTCCCAGCGTAAAATTCTCTTTTCTTAATTTTGTTTCGAAATCCGCAAGCAGCTTTTGCTGAGATTCCCCCAGTTTGGCAATTAATCTTTTACGCCTGGTAGCAAACGGCTCGGCTTCCAGAGTATTGGGAATGTTTTCCCGCAAAAACTTAATAGCTTTCCGCAAATCTTTTTTGAACTTAACGGCTTTGCCTGCCGGCAGTTTTAGCAATTTGGGCCTGTCGGGATCCTTGAAATTATTGACGTAAGCGTAATCGAACAATTCCGGGCAAGCGGGGCTGATTTCTTCAAGCATCTTTTTAACGGTAGTAAACTTGCCTGTGCCCGAAAGCCCCGCAATAAAAACATTGTAGCCGGGGCTTTTAATTTCAACCCCTAATTTCAAGGCTTTCAGCGCCCTTTGCTGCCCGATTATTCCTTCAAACGGTTTTAATGATTCGGTAGATTCGAATCTTAACAATTTTAAATTGAACTTTAACCTTAAATCTTCCGGTTTTAACCCTTTCTTTTTCCGCGCTCTAATTAAATTCATTTGCTCTCCGTTTAAAAATGCTAAAAATCACTTTTCTTTTTTCCCGTTCTTGCCGCCGAAAAGCGAAATCTTATTCGTGTCGGTATTCTTTAATTTGTCGAACGACCTCATGCCCGCTATTCCTAACATTCCC
>JALWSN010000275.1 GCA_027080245.1 Ignavibacteriales bacterium
TTACAACAACAGAAGAAGGCACCGGACTCGGGCTTTCGATTGTAAAAAATTTGACGGAAAGCCTCGGCGGCAAAATTGAAGTGAATTCGACGGAAAGTTTAACAGAGTTCAAAATAATTTTTCAACAAGTTTAGGACGTTAAATGGAAGAGAGCAAACCCACAATTTTAATTGCCGACGACGAGGAAAGAGAAAGAAAAGTGCTGGCGATGAACCTCAAACGGAATTACAACGTTCTGCAAGCGCAAAACGGGAAACAAGCACGGGAGCTAATCGAGCGGAACAGGGTTCATTTAATATTAACCGATTTGAAAATGCCGGAAATGAACGGTTTTGAACTGCTAAAGTGGGCGAACGAAAATTACAAGACCATTCCAGTAATAATAATGACGGCGTTCGGGACAATTGAGGACGCCGTGGAAGCAATGAAAGCCGGCGCGCACGACTACATTACCAAGCCAATTAAATTGGAGGAGCTGAACGCTTTAATCGGCAAGTCCATTACCTACGGCAAACTGCTGGAAGAAAACATTCGCCTGAAGGAAAGAATTAAAAAATACGAGGGCTTTAACGAAATAATTACCGTTAACCCCAAGATGAAATCCTTAATGGAGTTAATCGGACAGGTGGCTCAAACGCCCGCTACAATTTTAATTGAAGGAGAATCCGGCGCGGGCAAAATGCTTTTTGCCAGAGCGGTTCATTATTTAAGCGACAGGGCGGACGAGCCGTTCATTGAAATTAATTGCGGCGCAATTCCGCACGACTTGCTGGAAAGCGAATTGTTCGGACACGAGCGCGGCGCTTTCACCGGCGCGGTTAGCGCAAAAAAAGGGAAGTTTGAACTTGCCTCCGGCGGAACGCTCTTTCTGGACGAAATTGGCGAGCTGCCGCTTGACCTTCAGGTAAAATTGCTGCACGTTCTGGAAAATCAAAAATTTACGCGCGTTGGCGGAACGCAATTTATTTCAACCGACGCAAGAATCGTAGCCGCTACGAACAAAAACCTGAGGCGGGAAGTTGAAGAGAAAAATTTCCGCCAGGATTTGTTCTACAGATTGAAAGTTGTTTACATTAAAATTCCGCCTCTCCGCGAGCGCAAGGAAGACATTCCCCTTTTAATCGAGCATTTTTTGCGCAAGCATTCAAATTTAACTAAATTCCAAAATGTTTTGGTAACAGAAAAGACAAGGCGGATTTTACAAAACTACGACTGGCCCGGCAACATCCGCGAGCTGGAAAACGTAATTCAACAAGCAATTATTTTCTCGAAGGACGGCAGAATTACGCCCGATCTCCTGCCGGATGAAATCCTTTCGCAATGGAAAGAAGAAGTCGTGGAACCCGTCGAGGAAGAATTCATTCCGCTTACCAAAGACGAATTGAAACTTGAAAAGCAAAGAAGAACGGAAAGAATTTTGAACGATTTGGAGCGCAAATTCCTTGTAAAACTCCTTGAAACCACAAAAGGGAACATTTCCCACGCGGCTGAAATTAGCGGCTACGACAGGCGGCAAATTCAAAACTTACTTAAAAAGCACGACATTCAGGCGGAGGATTTCCGCAAGTGAGAATTTTAAATTCGCACATTAAAAATTTACGGGCAAAAAACATCTTTTTTCCGCTCAAAATGTGAAATTTAATTTCGCCCCCGAAATCAAACTTCAAACGCAGGCGCTTTAATTCCTTTAATTACAATAAGTTACAGCCTCCTTATTTTTTGGCACGATTTGTGCGCTCCTAAAAGCGTTCTTTTAAATAATGATTTGAAAACAACTTAAGGAGGTAGAAAAATGTGGCAAGCATGGGTTAACGGAATAATTGGAATTTACATTTTCATCGTCGCTTTCATTGGTTTCGGCACAACGGGCAACCTTTGGAACGATTTAATTGTAGGCATCGTAGCCGGGGCGGTAGCGCTAACCATTATTAAAGAAAAACCATGGCAGGGATGGTTAGGGACTATTGTAGGGTTGTGGCTTATTATTGCCGCTTTCATCCCGAGTTTATTAACGTTCACAGGAAACGAGTGGAATTTAATAATTAGCGGAATACTTTTAATGGTTGCGGGATTCGGCGCGTTAGGAAAGAAATCCTCAGGACAGAATGCGGCGCTAAATCATTAAGCCTTTTACAACAAAACCTCAATGGTACCCAAACTCAGTCAACGGGCGGGAGCAAAAGCTCCCGTTTTTTTTTAATTGCTTTAATGAAATTAATCCTTAACCGCAGACAGGTTTAGATTCAGATTTTTAAACATTTGTGAATTGAAAATTTTCCGCTGATTTTCAAGAATTGACTTACTTTTGTTTGCGGCAATCGCGGGTTTTATTTGTCTTCTTTCAAAGTGGCGTAATTCTCCAAATTTAAAATTTCGCACTTGTCTGAAAAGCCCGCCGGCGGCAATCCAAGCGATTGAATTAGTCTGCCCCAATAATCTACCTGCGCAATGGTAGAAGCCAAAATCACAATTTCCCTTTCGGTAAAATTCTTTTGAAGCCGCCGAATAAGAGAAGCGTTAAAGGAAATGGGAGTTTGGACGGCGGTCCTCGCGTAAGCCAGCGCAACCTTTTCCCTTTCCGAAAAGCTTTCAATCTTGTCGGTCTCGCCGGTTTGCAACGCCGAAATTTCCTCGTCGCTAATTCCGAACTCTTTGTAATTCAGGGCGTTCATGTCGATGCAAAAAGGGCAGGAAATTGCAAAGGAAGTTTGCAGGCGTACTAACTTCAAAAGTCTGCGTGAAATATTTTTATCCTTGTGAGCCACAAGCGCTTCGAGCGCGCCCGAGCCGATTGCCGCTTTAGGGTACCAAGCTAAAACGCGGGCGGGCGCCAATTGCCTGCCCGTTATTTTTTCGGCAATCCAAACGCCCGCCCTGATAATTGGGTTCATTTTTTTCGGCGGATTTACGTATCCGCTCATTTTAAGCCTCCGCTAAAATCGGACTATTGCGCCAGAAACAACGCCTTTTGCCCGTTCATTATTAAACTGTGCGCAACGCTGCCAAGCAAAAATTCCTTAATGCTCTTGTGAGAATGCAGTCCCGTAACTATTAAATCGACTTTGTCGAAATATTCCTTCTCAATCACGTCAAGCAAATTCTTGTCCGTGGCATTTTTTACCACATCCGTAATTCCGTAAGAGTTCAAATACTTTTCAGCGTTGTTCAAATAGTAATCGGCGTATTCCTTTTTCTTATTTTCCATTAACAGGTAAACTTTCAGTTCCCTGTTTTCCGCAATGTGGGCGAACCTTTGCATCGCTCTTACGGAAGGGAGTTCGCCGTCGCAAACTATCAGAACGCTTTGCATTTTGCGGTATTCCTTGGGAACGGCTAAAATAGGCGTGATTGTGTGCCCGAGGATTTTGTCGAGGGAATCCCCCGATTCGCTTTTGGGTTCGTAATGGTAAAACGCTCGCAATCCCATTACCACCAAATCGTAAAATTTACTTTCCTCAATAATCCTTGCGCTTGGGCTGCCTTGGAATTCCTCTTCCACGTGCTTAACGCCCGCCTTTGCGCATTCGTCCGCAAGGTTTGTCAGAAGCGAATCAATGTGTTCTTCCGCTTCGGCTAATTTTTTCTCCTCCAACAGTTCGGCGAGTTTTACTCCGCCTGGCGCAATGGGACCGACGGAACTGTCGATTTCGCTAACGTCCAGCGCTACCATTCCGGAAACTTCCGCCTGCATGCTGCTTGCAACGTCGCAAACGTACTTTACGGCGGTTTTCGTGTAGTCGGATTTGTCTAACGGAACTAGAATTCTGTGTATCATTTTCTCATCTCACTTTAATTTCAATTAGTTTTCCACGCCTTCTTCCACAAGTAATTTCATTGCCTTGGTGGCTGTGTTCAAAACCGTCGTTCCTTTAACGAACCTTGCCAGCATAATGGCTTCCTTAATTTCTTCGTTAGTAATGCCTTTCTTTTTAGCCACTTTGGTGTAGATTTCCATGCAGGTTTCAAAACCCAACGCGGCGGAAATCGCCACGCTCATTAGCAATTTGTATTTTGGCGGAATGTGTTCCCCGCTCATTGCAAAATTTTTGCTGTTAGCGTGTTCGAAAACCGATTTGGGGTCCAGCCTTGAAAGCAGAACCATTGTTTCCGGTTCGCTTCCCAATTCTTCTTCCATTGCTTTTAATAATTCTTTGATGTCCATTCTTTACTCCTTTTTTTAATTTAATTTTCCTTGAATGAAATCGAGATTCGCTTTTGACAAAAGCAAATCTTTCTTTATTTGTAAAATCCGGGTTTCATTTCTTAAAACGTTCAGCTGCGCGTCGTCCAATTGAACATTAGTAATTACTCCGTTTTCGTAACTGATTTTCGCAATCTCGTAACCTTTGTTGGCTACTTGCAAAGTGTTTTTGAACGCCTTCAGTTGTTCGAACAAACTTTCCATATTTTCCGTAATGGATTTAACTTCAAAACGGAGTTTAAGCGTTAAACCGCTTTCCATGTTCTTCACTTCTTCAATTGCCGCTTTGGTTTCCTGAACCTTTCCGCTTGTGAACTTGCCGTCGAAAATTTTCATTGAAATTCCCACTCCGGCCGCCCAGCCGTTCCGCCAGGAATTATCGTACGGCGGGAAATCTTTACCGTGGTAAACGTGGTAATTTGCAAACGCAAAAAGAGTTGGCTTGTCGCCCGCGGCGTTAATTTTCAACAAATTGCCAACCAACTTTTCTTTCTTTTTTAGCATCCGAAGCTGGTGGTTTTTTTTCAACGCTTTTTGTAGAGCGTTAGCGCCAAGTTCATTCTTAAAGGTTTCGGAAAGACTTAACGAACCGAGACAGTTAATTGAATCGCTCATTGGAAGGTTCAGCAAATTTTTAAGAGCGGTTTTAACCACGGCAAGTTTCCCCTTCAAATCAACCACCTTGCTTTTGAATTCCTCTATTTTAGCCCGGAAGCTAACCACTTCGAATTCCGAACGGACGCCTTCCTCGTAAGCTTTACGGGCTAATTTGTAATGTTCTTCCAACTGACGAATTACTTTGTTGTGCAGGTCGATTACTTTTTCGAGGAACAAGATGTTGTAAAAAACTTTTTTTACATTGTAGGTAATTTCCGCGTCGGTTTGCTTGCGGTTGCTTTCAAAAAGCTTTTTCAGAATCTTAGCGTTTTGATTTGCGCGAGTAATTTTACCTCCGGTGTACAACGGGTAAACGAGGTTCAAGTCCATTGTAAAAACATCCCGGGTGTTGGAAGGGAAAGGCGAAAGAGGTCTTAACGGCACGAAATCGCCCGGAATGGGACCGGAACCGGTCATTACGGGAACTTTTTTCATTCCTTGCGGAAAGAAATTCGGCAAATTATTTGTGTAAAAATATTTGCCCAATAATTCCAATTTGGGAACGTACAGGGAATGCGCCTGGGTGATTTTCCCTTCGGTCTGTTTGATTTTGCTTGCCGCAATTTTGTCCGCCGGATTATTTTTAATAGCAATTTGAATTGCTTTTTCCAGCGTCAAGTTGTGCGTGCGGATTTGTCCTTTTATTCCAAAAGGCATTAACAAAACAATTGTTAAAACCCATGCCACATAAATCGTCCTTTTCATACACTTTCCTCCGGAGTTGCTTTTCCTTCAATATTTTTGAGTTTTTCATACAAACGGAATCGCCTTCTTTCAATGCCTCCAATCGCCAGAGTAAGAATAATCAACCCTACGAACGCGCCGATAAATTCAAGCAAAATATTGACGTAAACGGAGGCGGTTGCCAATGGCATTTGGTGATTAAAAACAAGATACAAAGCCTTCAAATAATAGCGCAGCGGGAAAATTCCGCCAAGCCAATACGGAAAATGCGCCATTTGTTCCAGCGGCACCAAAAAGCCCGAGTACATGAAAGCAGGCATTACAATTAAAGTAATCAACGCCGCAAGGGCTATTACGCTGTTAAGGTTCAGCGTAATGAAAGCCGAAATGCTTTCCATTGCCAGCACGAGCAACGAAATTACCAGAACCGTGTCCCAGATATTTGGCGGAATGGGTATGTGAAAAATGTACATTGTGGTAAAAAAGGCGGTTGAAATTGCCGTTGTTACCATTATCCATGAGGTAATAAAAGGAATTATTACCGCCTTCAGAGGCATTTGTCTTGCGTGTTTCAACGCCGGCATTAAACCCTTTACCTGCTTTTGATTTGCCTTTAGGGCTAAAAGAATAATCAACATCGAAACAATCTGCATCGCCAAACCCATGAATGCCGGGAGCATTGAGGATTCCATGTTCATTGTGGGCGAATAAAAAACGCGCCTACTTACCGAAAGCATTGGCATTTTAGCGTGCCTTACGTTTGGAATTACGCCCAGACTTTCAACCGGAATGTGCATTCCGTATTGCATGTTCAACGTCATTACAATCATCTTAAGCGTTCCAAGGGATAATTTGGGAACAATGGGAT
>JALWSN010000276.1 GCA_027080245.1 Ignavibacteriales bacterium
CGAATCGAAAAGAGCGGCGCCTTGAAACAGAAAGCCAAACTTGCGCCGAATTCTAAAAAGTTCTTTCTTCTTCAATGAATTAATATTTTGCCCGTCTACTAAAATCTCGCCGGCGTCCGGCTTCAACAATCCTACAATTAATTTTAACAACACGGATTTGCCGCATCCGCTTTTGCCAATGATTGCAAAGGTTAATCCTTTTTCAATCGAAAGATTAATTCCCTTAAGAACCTCGTTTTCGTTAAAAGATTTAAATACTTCTTTAATTTGAATCATTATTCATTAAAAATTTTTTAACTTCGATAATCCGCAAACCTAAAACAACGCATAAGAAAAACCAAGCTGTAAAGCTTCCTTAACTTGCGTTTTAGGAGATTCGATTTTTTTGTAAATAATCAACACATTCAAATTCACGTTCATGAACTCGTTTATTTTTGCCGAAAAAGTGTTGTCCATTCTTACGTCCCAATTGCTTATTTCTTTAAACCTTCCGAAGAATCTGTAATAGCCCTTGTAAATAAAGTTCTTTGCCAATTCCAATTTCGTTTCGGTAACGGATTCAATGCCCGCCTCAACCTTTAATTTTTCAATTTCCGGAGTCGCTGGATCGTCCGAATAAACGGTAAAATTGTTGGTTACGGTTTCCTGAATGCCCAAGCCCAACCTTGATTTAAATGACTTGCGTTCGTAAGCAAAGCCGGCGCTCTGTGAAATGTAAGCGGGATCGAAAAAACTCGCTATTTTTTTTGCCGGCGTTACTCCGTAATCGTAGCCGTCGGCTAAAATAGTTTTAAAAATGTTGCTGACGTAAGGTTCTACTTTAAATCCTACGTTGTAAGTAAAAACGTCCTGTAAAAAAAGTTCGTTGTCGTTAACCCTGTAAGGCTCTTTGCCCAACTTCGATTTTCCAAACGTTAGTTTTAACGAGTTTGCAACTTTAATATTGCCAGCTGAATAATTAGCGGCAAAATTTGCGAAGAAGGAATAAACAAAGGAATTCTCGCCGCCTTGAGACCAATTGGTGAAAGATGTTTGAGAAATATTAAGTCCGACTATTCCATTAAAGTTCCAGTTCGTTTTGGTTGTATTTTGCGCTTTAATGGAAATCGATATTCCAATTAAAAAAATAATTAAAGTTGAGAGGGTTAGGTTCGATTTCATTTAGTCCTCTTATTTGTTTGCTTCTTTTTATTTATTTTGTTTTAGTTAAAATAATAAATTTAATATTTTAAAGTTCTATTTTTACTTTCCAAACGAAGATTAGAATGAACAAAATATTTTTAACTCTCTTTTTTTCTATCTTAAGCGTTTCCTCAGCGCAAACGTTCAAATTGGCTGGTGAAATCAATGGCTTTGCCGATGCCGCTTCCGTTTCAATCAATAACGACGGGAAAATATTCATTTCGGATATTCAAAAAAACGAAATTTTCAAATTCGATACTACCGGCAAACAATTAACTTTCGTCGGCGGTTACGGTTGGAACGTAGACCAATTCGATTCGCCCGTTAAAATTTTTGCGACCACCCTTAACG
>JALWSN010000277.1 GCA_027080245.1 Ignavibacteriales bacterium
CATTGGAGCAGAATTTCTTTCTACCAAAATAAACAATACCATGCTAGAATATGTAGTAAACAATGATGATTTTGATAAGGAAACTAAACAATGGGCAACATCTTTACTCAATCGGGCAAAAGAAAATATGAATCAGTTTGTTAAGATGAACGATAAAGTTGTGGAAATCACTAAATATGATACTGTTTATAAATATCCACAAAACGTAGCTATATTAATAAATGAAAATGTAGCAAGTGCTGCTGAACAATTTTTATTAGACGCTAAACAGAGTAAAAAAGTTAAACTTTTTGGTACAACCACAGCTGGCGGATTGGATTTAGCTAATGTGTACGAAACCCTATCACCTTCAAAAGAATTTATATTGGAATATTCTACTTCAAGAAGTATGCGCATACCTGAAATGATTATTGATGAAAAAGGTGTTCAACCGGATTTTTATTTGGACAAATCAATACCCAAGTACAAGTGGATTGATTTTGTAGTAAATGTATTGAATGAAAATTAAAATAAACAGATGATTATGCAAACAGCAAAAAAAACATTTTGCTTAGCACTTTTATTATTGACAATAAGCAATTTATACGCTCAAAAAGTAACTCAAAACGTTAAAGGTAGAGTTATAGATAAACAAACAAAAAATTCTATACCTGGAGTCACAATAAAAATTTTAAATTCAACCCCAATTAAAGCTGTTGTAACCGATATTGACGGTTATTTTAGTTTTAATAATTTAACTGTTGGCAGATATGATTTTATTGTGAATTTTTTGAGCTATGAAGAAATTGTTTTAAGTAATATTTTGGTAACATCCGGTAAAGAAGTGTTTTTAAACATTGAGTTACAAGAAAATGTTATTAATCTTAAAACGGTTGTTGTAACAGCAGGCAAAAAAGAAGAATCAATTAACAAAATGGCTATGGTAAGTAGCCGACAATTTACGGTAGAAGAAACAGGCAGATATGCTGGTAGCCGTTCTGATCCTGCACGAATGGCCTCTAATTATGCCGGAGTTATAGGTGGAGGAGATATGCGTAATGATATAATTGTTCGTGGCAACTCTCCATCAGGTGTTTTATGGAGAATTGACGGATTACAAATCCCTAATCCAAACCATTTTAGTTTTGTAGGAACAAGTGGTGGAATTTTTAGTATGTTAAACAATAATTTACTCTCTAATTCAGACTTTATTACAGGGGCTTTTCCGGCTGAATATGGAAATAAAAATGCCGCAGTTTTTGACCTTAAAATGAGAAACGGAAATAGCGAAAAAAGAGAATCTTTGGCTCAAATTGGGTTAAACGGCTTAGAATTTGGAACTGAAGGTGGTTTTAGCAAAAAAAACAGAACATCTTACTTAATTAATTTTAGAACTTTTTCGTTAAAACCAGCTAAAATGTTAGGCGTAGATTTTAAGACTAGTGGTATTCCTAATTTTAAAGATGTATCATTTAAGTTAAATTTTCCTACATCAAAATTTGGTTATATTACATTATTTGGAATTGGAGGTACAAGTAGTTTGTCTATATTA
>JALWSN010000278.1 GCA_027080245.1 Ignavibacteriales bacterium
AAAAGCAAGCAGCACCGGAGGCGATGTGGTGGCAGACTTTTTTTGCGGAAGCGGCACAACCGCGGCGGTCGCCGAAAAACTCGGGAGAAAATGGATTTGTTCAGACCTTGGTCGCTTTGCAATTCACACCACGCGCAAACGTCTGATAGGAGTTCAAAGGCAATTAAAAAACGAAAAAAAGGATTACAGAGCTTTTGAAATACTTAACCTCGGCAAATATGAACGCCAATTTTTTATGGACGACCTTACCAACGGTAGGTTGGAACAAAAAGAGGAAATTTACGTAAATCTCATTTTGGAAGCCTACAAAGCAAAAAGAATTCAAGGGCACAAAACTTTACATGGCAGCAAAGCGGGAAGATTTGTGCATGTCGGTCCGTTGGACGTTCCGGTTACGCAAAGCCGCTTGCTCGAAATTTTTGAAGAATGCCGCGAAAAACTTTTCACACAAGTTGACGTACTTGGATTTGAGTTTGAAATGGGACTAACGCCTCAGTTCATTCAGGAATTAGGGGAAAAAGGCATTGCAATAACGCTTAAATACATTCCGAAAGACGTTTTTGACAAGCGCGCCGTTGAAAAAGGACAAGTTAGATTTTACGACGTCGCCTATTTAAATGCCAAAGTAAATAAACTAAAAAATGATACAGTTCAAGTAGAACTAACCGACTTTGTAACGCATTACACGCAAGACGATATTGAAGATATTCAAAAGCAGATGAGAAGCGGAAGTAAAGTTGTAATAGAAAACGGACAAATCGTTAAAATTACAAAAGATAAAAACGGCATTATTAGTCGGGAAATTTTAACTAAAAACTGGTACGACTGGATTGATTACTGGGCAATAGATTTTAACTACGAGGATAAGAAAGAAATAATCCGCGTTCACAACAAAAAAGGTGAAGTAGAGGAGAAATGGACAGGAAACTACATTTTTGAAAACGAGTGGCAAAGTTTCCGCACAAAGAAAAATCCAACCTTAGAATTTACAAGCGCCCAGCACAAATATGAAAAGAAAGGCAAATACAAAATAATGGTAAAAGTGGTGGATATTTTAGGAGTTGACACAAGCAAAATAATAGAAATTGAAATATGAGTAAAAAACTTTTGGTTGACTTTTGTTAAATTTAACTTAATTCAATAGTTTTAGCTACAATCCCACAGGTTCGAAACATTTGTTTGCTAACAAAAAAATTACCGATATTTTTAATAAGCTTTACTATTCGTAATTATTTTGTAATTTGCCTTCGGCGTCATTCATTGTGGGGAAAAGTTTGAGCGGAGAATTTATTTGGGCAATTGATTGCCGAACGCAGAAGAATGCTGCAAAGAACGGAATGCCTTTCAGAATTGCGAATATTTGAGTAACTGCAAATGAAAAGTAAAATTGACTAAGAGATTTAGAGACGGAGAGAGAAAGGTAATTTGCAATTTCCCCAAATATTTTTGCCTTTTTAATTTTTACTTTTGAATTGTTTACGGTTTCTTCAATCAAATTTCTTTTTTGAAAAAACATTTAAATTTAACTTC
>JALWSN010000279.1 GCA_027080245.1 Ignavibacteriales bacterium
ATACATGCTCTCGCCCATGTTGTAAAACATGAAAGACAAAATATCCGTGTAAAGATTAATTGTTTTGCTTGTGCTTGCCCCGGCGCCGTGCCCCACCTTTGTTTCGATTCTAATTAAAATGGGATTGTTCCCTTTGTATTTTTCCTGAAGCGTCGCAGTGTATTTAAATGAATGCGCCGGGAACACCCTATCGTCGTGGTCGGCTGTAGTAATTAACATTGCCGGGTAATTTAACCCCGATTTAATATTGTGCAAAGGCGAGTATTTGTAAAGATATTTAAATTGTTTTTCGTTGTCGCTTGAGCCATATTCCGGAACCCAAGCCCAGCCAATGGTAAATTTCTGAAAGCGCAGCATGTCCATTACTCCCACTGCCGCAATTGCTACGCGGAAGAGTTCGGGATGCTGGTTTGTTACTGCTCCTATTAATAGTCCGCCGTTCGAGCCGCCAAAAATAGCAAGCTTTTTGGGGGAAGTGTATTTTTCCTTAATTAAATACTTTGCCGCGTAAACAAAATCGTCGAACACATTTTGCTTGTTGAAAAGCATTCCGGCTTTGTGCCATTTTTCACCGTATTCGCCGCCGCCTCGCAAACAAGCCATTGCGTACACCCCGCCGTTTTCCAGCAGAGGTAAAATGGTAATCCTGAACGACGGCCTCATCGAAATGTTAAACCCGCCGTAACCGTAAAGCATTGTGGGATTGTCGCCGTCTAATTTTAATCCTTTTTTGTGAACGATGAACAACGGGATTTTCGTTCCGTCCTTGCTCTTGTAAAAAACTTCCTTTGTAACGTAGTTCTCAATATTAAATTTCAAATTGGATTTCTTGAACAAGTAAGTTTTGTTTTTTTCTACGTCGTAACGGTAAATTGTTGGCGGGTAAGTAAACGAGGTAAAAGTGTAAAATAATTCCTTTTGATTTTTCTTTCCCCAAAATCCGTAAGCCGTTCCGATGCCCGGCAGCTTTACGTCGTAAAGTTTTTTGCCCGTTAAGTCGAATACGCTTACCTTCGTGTTAGCATCCTTCAGGTAAGTTACAAATAATTTGCCTCCTACAACCGAGGCAGAGTTAATAACATACTTTGATTCTGGAATAATAGTTTTCCATTTTTCCTTGGCGGGATGATTGGGATCAACCAAAACAACTTTGTAATTAGGCGCCTTGTAATTGGTTAAAATTAAAAATTTGTTCCCCAAATTATTAATGAACGAATAATTAGCTTCGGCCTTTCCGAATATCATTTTAATTTTAGGTTTAATCCTGCTCAGCTTTCCGTAAGCCAACAAATTGTTGTTTGACGAGCCTTCCCAAATTGAAATAACCAAATATTTCCCATCGTCCGTAACTCCCGCGCTGAAACCTCTGTAAGGATGCTTTTTGTCCTGGTAAATCAATACGTCCTTCGATTGTTTCGTCCCGACTTTGTGGTAAAATACTTTCTGGAATTTCACCTTTACTTTTAATTTGTTTTTCCCTTTGGGTTCGTCGTAGCGACTGTAATAAAAGCCGTCTTTAAACCAGGACATCCCTGAAAACTTAATCCATTGTAAATGATCCGGCAAAAGTTTTTTATCCTTAACACTCATTACGTAAAACTCCCGCCAATCCGAGCCGCCGCGGGAAATGCTGTAGCTGCAATACTTTGCACTTCTGGAAAAACTCATTCCGGCAAGGCTTACCGAACCGTCTTTCGAGAACTTGTTCGGGTCCAGAAAAACTTCCGCTTGCCCGTTTAATCCTTTCTGGTAATAAACTACGCTCTGTTCCTGCAAGCCGTTGTTCTTCGAATAAAAATAATACTCTCCCTCAATTCGAGGGGCGGAATATTTTTCGTAATTCCAAAGTTCTTTGAATCTTTTCCGAAGCTTGTCCCTAAAGGGGATTTTGCTCAAATAATCCCGCGTTAATTTGTTTTCCTCGCTTACCCATTTTTTTACTTCAGGCGACTTTACATTCTCCATCCACCTGTAAGGATCCGCCACCTTCACTCCAAAATAGTTGTCCACAACGCTGTCTTTTCTTGCCTTCGGATAGGTTAGCCTTTTATTTGAATTGCAGCCCCAAGCAAGCAGCGCAATTGCGACGGAAAGAGCGAGGATTAATTTTGGCAATCGCGGGTATTCTTTAATTGAATTAAAATTTAACGAGCGCTTCTCTCCGAATTGATTCCCTTTTCTCATTTCCCTTCCTCCGAATTAAATTTGTTCGATTACTTTAATGAACCGTCGTTCAATAATTGCAAATTCCGAATGAGCGACATTAACAAATAGCGACTTAAAAAACTTAAACGTTGAAAATAAAGTTACTCCCAAACATTCTTCCACGAAACAAGAACAAATTTTACCAACAAAAAAACTTTGAATTTTTCCAAAAGTTAAAGCCCCACAAACACCCCCTCAACCTTAATCTTACCCTTAACCTCAACCTTAACCTTAAAATAAAAACGCCCCGGAAGAAAGCTCTCGGGGCGTCGAAATTAATTATCTAATTAACGAAATCACAGCGCTCAGTTCGGCGGCAAGATGTTCGGCCGAGCCGGAGAATCCCACGCTTTTGTAACGGATATTTCCATTCTTGTCGATTACAAATTTAGTGGGAATACCTTCCACTTTGTATTTCGCAACAACTTCGTTATTTCCGTCAATTAATACGTGGAAAGGATAATTGTTACTCGTAATAAAATTCTTTGCGTTCATTGCTTTGTTTTGAACTCTCTCCCAAGTATTTACGAACAGAAAAGCAACACTCTTGTCGTTTGCAAATTTGTTTACCGCCATTTTCATTCCAGGGAACGAAGCTTTGCACGGTCCGCACCACGTAGCCCAAAAATCTACCACTACGGTTTTTCCCTTAAAATCGCTTAAGCTAACTTTGTTGCCGTCCAGGTCGGTCAACGTAAAATCGGGTGCGGGTTCTTTAACAAGTTCGCTTTTAATTTCCCTAACCATTGCTTCGTTTGCCTTACTTTCAAGTTCGCTCAGGTAATTTTGGTAATCCTTCGAACCCGGGTTTAATGCCTCGTAAGATTTCTTCAGCATTTCTTTCATTGCCGAGGTCGCCTGCCCTTTGCGCACAATGCCTTCCAGCTGTTCTTTTGCTTCTTTGTATTTTTTAGCATCAACCAAAAGTTGCGCGTAAAGCTCTTCCGTTTGCGGATCTTCGTAATCCTCTGGCGTTAATTTAACGGCTTTTGCCAGCGCTTCAATCGCTTGTTTTTTCTTTCCCAACTCATTTTCAATTTTACCAAAATCAGCGTAATTAACCGCCAGGTAATAATCGTTCATCGATTTCCAATTTTTTTCCGTCAACTGCTTCGGCTTTTCGCTTAGCGGAAGATTAACTTCCTTTTCACCGCGCTTAATTCCCAAGCGTGAAAATTTCTCTGCCAACCGTAAATCTCTTTTCTTGCTCTTAAGCAACTTCGAAACCGTGTAGGAAATGTAGTAAGGGTGAACGTCGTTTAAATTATTTTTGCAAAATTTGTACGCCCCCTTAAAATCATTTTGCTGCATGAACCTTCTTAAAATAGTTAACACAACGTTATCGGCGTATTTGCTTTTGGGAAAGTTATTTTTGAACTCCTTGAATTTGGCAATAACCATTTGCGTAGTGGGCAAATAGGACAATTGGTTAATCGCGTCCCGCTGCGCCACAATGCCTTTTGGGTAACGCTTGATTACTTCTTCCTTTACTCGCTCGAAATTTTTGTTGTCCTTTAAAAATCCATACACGTCAACTAAGATGTTCCATTGTTCTTCCGTTAAATTCTTTGCCTTTTCCAGCTCTTCAGCTTCTTTTCTGATTTTCTGGTTCAGATTGCCCGATTTGTCTTCTCGCGTCATCAATCTTAAATAAGGCGCAATGAAATCCTTTTTAATTTGCGGATTATTTTTGAAGGCTTCCGTTAAAAGCTTGTAAGCTTTTGCGTTGTCCCTCGAGCCTCCGAAATCTCTAATCCAGCCTGTGTACGCAAGCGCAAGGGCGGCTTTTGCTCCGGGAACGGCGTCTCCGTTTTCGTCGTAAACCTGAATAAAATATCCTTGATTGTTGTTGTTGTCAACAATTTTATCCGACGAAAATTTAACCAGAACACCTCTCACGTTTTCCTTTATTGGCAGTTTTGCCGTCCAAATTCCATTCTCATTTTTCATTTGAACGTCCCGGGCGTCCTCAACGTCTACATTGAACTGGTAAGCCGTCATCGTTACGTCTTTTGCGTCCTTCAAATTAGTTGACTTGGCGTTGTAATAAACCACGGCAATTTTTCCCCGTACGGGCTTTGCCGGTTCCGTGTAAGGATTGCTTTGCTTTGTCTTCTTAGAACACGAAGCGACAAGTAAAATAAAAAGCAATCCAGTCAAAGATTTTTTTAGCATTACTTTCTCCGTTTAATTTAAAAATACATTTGCTATTTAATTAAATAAAGTTCTTTTTGCGGTTTCGAAAGGAATTCGCAACCGTTTTCAGTAACAACAACCTCTTCTTCGATTGTGGCTATTCCGAATCCTTCAATAGTAAGGCGCGGCTCGATTGTAAACACTTGGTTCTTTTCTATTTTCAAATAGGGAAGGTTTCCGTATCGCTCCCATTTAGGCGCCAGAAGCGCGCCGCCGTCGTGCGCTACCCTTCCTACCTGATGCCCCAGTCCGTGCGGGTATTCCTCGTAACCGTTCTCCACAATAAAGCTTCGCGCAATATCGTCGATTGTGTAAGCTACCGCTCCCGGACGAATAGCGTCCGCCGCCCGCTGAATCGATTCAACAATCACGTTAAACCCGCGTTTTACTTCCTCGGGCGCGTCTGTCTCTCCTTCCCGCAAAACGTACCACGTCCTTTGTAAATCCGAACAATACCCATTGAGTTTAATTCCAAAATCCATGTTAATTACGTGACCTCTCTCCACTTTTCGCTCGGTAGGTCCCGAATGCGCGCCGGCAGTGTCCGGTCCGGTAAAAACGGAAGGACAATATTCCTCGTCCCAGGCAAAACCAAACCCCTTTTGCCGGACAATGTCTTTTACAAAATTCGCAATTTCAATTTCGCTTACTCCCGGACGAATAAACTCCGTAACTTGGTCGAAAATTTTTAGCGTTTCCTTAATGGCTTCTTTCATTATGCTTAATTCGGTTGGGGATTTCCTCCCTCGTAGCGCGGCGACAATTTCCTCCGAAGAAACAAGCCTCTCCTTAAACGGCGTTCCCGTCAAATATTTCTGCAATTGCAAAAACATACCGTGCGTCAATCCGTCCGCAAGGCTTGAGTTTTGCGAATAGTTTACTGCAATTTTTTCGGGATTGTACTTGTTGAGAATAGCCAGCAAGTCGTCCTCAATCGACTTCAAATACCCGTGAATATTGGGGTAAGTGTTTACTACTTCCATGTTAGCCACTTCCAGCGAGCCAACTATCGCGTGTCGCTCGCCGGATTTGGTAATAATGAAAGCCGACTCCCACGTTGCGTTAGTTCCCACAATTACCTCAAGCATCGGATCGGTAATGTTGCCGGTTTCGCGCACGAACGTCAACCACATGTCAATGTCTTTTTCATTTAATATTTCAACGGCTTGTTGAATTTTTTCTAAAATTAGCTGCCTGCTCATTTTAATACTCCGTTTCTTGAATCATTAAATATTTTCTACAATAATTTTTGCTCTTTATTCCTTCGTTAAGCGGAATTTTTAATATTGAACCACGGTTCATTTAAGCAAAAATAAAAGGGATTATTATTGGTTCAGACCCCGAAATCTCTCATCGTTTTTTTACTGTTTTTGTTTTCAAATCTAAATATACTAAAATGTTTGGGTTTGAAAAAAACAAAAGAGAGGATTTCCGCGAACTAACTTTGGCGTCAATTCGATTTGGCAATTTTACACTTTAATTCGGAAGCTGTGGTTCGGCGCTAGTAAAACAAATTTTTGAGTTTCCGAAATTTTTTTAAAATTCAAAAACCAGTTAAAAGTTTCGAACAAATTTAATTGTTTTTGAACCTAAAATGCTTTGGCGATTTCATTCATTAATTGTTAAAGTTGGTAATTTGAAAATAGAATTTCCTCCCGCAAATAAAGCGCTTCCTTAAAATAAATTCTTTCAATAAAGTAAAAACAATTAGAAAATAATTTTTGTTTTTCCAAATAAATGCAAATTATTTTTTGCCTTGGAACAAAGCTTCTTCTCTTCGCGCTTCGGGTCGAAGAATTTTCAAAATTTCAATCATTGCGTTCAGGAAAAATCCGATGCTCGAAAACAATGCGTCCTCTTTTTCAACCGAGAAATACGGGACGGAGTGAACTAAAGAGCCTAAAAATTTCGCTAATAAAAGGAACGTAAAAAAAAGTGCGTATCCTAACAAACCGCTTTTAATTACTGCAAATAC
>JALWSN010000280.1 GCA_027080245.1 Ignavibacteriales bacterium
TCCGGAGGCGGCGCACCGCTAAAAGCTTCGACGAAGCGGCTTTTAATCTTAAAAAGCCCGGTGACATTTCGCCTATCGTGCAAACTAATTTGGGCTACCACCTCATTCAATTGGTTGAAAAGAAACCTTACCCCAAATTCGAGGACGTTCGCTCAAAATTGAGAAATATTTACATTCAACAAAGATACCAGCGCGACGTTAAGCATTACAGCGACTCGCTTAAAACGCTTTACCATTATGCGGAAAATCCCAACGTTTTTAAAATTGTCAGGAACAACAAAACCGTCGCAAACTTCAACCGTAAAATCTGGAAAACCCCGCTGGCTAAGGCTTTGAAAGATTCCTTTTTGTTCGCGATTGACGGTAAGAAATTTACCGTGGACAGCTTGTTTAATTACGCAATTCAGGACAAGCAGATGATGAGCAGGCGGGTTAACCCCAAAAACTTCCGCGAAGCCGTGGACAGGTACGCTACCGAAAAATTAATGGAACGCGAAGTTAAAGATTTGGAAAAATACGACGATGGATTCAAAAAATTACTGGCAGATTACCGCAATGGAATTTTGATTTTTAAAATTCAACAGGACGAAGTTTGGGACAAAATGAACCTCGACACATCGGCGGTAATGAAATACTTTAACGCTAACAGAGAAAAATACTCCTTCCCGGACAGGGTGGAATTTTACGAAATTTTTACGCGTAAAGATTCGCTGGCAAAGAAATATTACAATCAATTAAAGAACGGAGCGGACTTCAAAAAACTTGCCCGCAAGGTAACCGAGCGGAGAAGCCACAAGAAAAACGGAGGTTATTTCGGACTGCAACCTGTCTCCTCCAGCGTAATGGCTCAGCAAGCATGGAAGCTTTCCAAAGCCGGCGACGTTTCCAAGCCTTTCAAAGCGGGCAACGGCTGGTCAATCGTAATGCTCGTTAAAAAAGTTCCGCGCAGGCTCAAAACCTTTGCGGAAGCAAGCTCGCAAGTTTTTAGCGACTACCAGGACATGCTAACGCAAAAGCTGGAAAACGATTACGTTAACAGATTAAGGAAGAGGTATTCACCCGAAATAAATTATGATTTACTCAAAAAGCTATTTTAAGATTAACTGTAAGATCGTCTTAGTCCTTGCGCTTTTTATTGCCGCAGGCTGCAACAAGGAAAAAGTAAACCCTAACGTTGTAGCTAAGGTAGGCGACGAGTATTTAACCGAATCGGACGTGAAGAACGCGCTGGGCGGCGCTTACGGCAATGAAAGCAGGGAGGAATTCATTCACCGCTGGATTGAAGAACGGGTTTTTTACCTCGAGGCTGAAAAGGAAAAATTAACCGAAAAACGCTACTTCAAAAATATTTTTGAAAGCGACAAAGCCGAAATAGCAAAGGGCTTGCTTTTGAACAACATTCTTGCCCGGGAAAATTTTTCGGTTTCGGAAGAAGAAATTTCGAATTACTATTCACAAAACAAAAATGAATTTGCCCTTAATTACCCTGCATTTAATTTTGATTACGCCGAATTTAAAAGCAGGG
>JALWSN010000281.1 GCA_027080245.1 Ignavibacteriales bacterium
TGCATCCGGGTAAATGGTAAGCGGATTGCCCGCCGCGACCTCTCCCAAAACCGGACGAGGCACAAAGAACTTGTCTTCCGTAAGCAATTCAATTCCGCGGGAAACATTAGGGTTACGTTTAATGTAACCCTTTCTTTCCAGCGCCTGTAAATGCTGCCGCGCAGTGGCACGATTGCGGTAGCCGAATCGTTCCGCTATTTCGGCAAGCGTGGGCGCTTTGCCTGCGGATCTCTTCTCAATAATAAAATCGAGAATCTTTTGCTGTGTAAGCGTTAATTCCTTTGACATTTAAATCCCCAAATTTTATTTTGCACAATATTTCCCAAAACGACCTTTAACATGCCGAAAGCCCCTATCGCTCCGCTGTTTACGCCTCGCTAAGCTTAACAAAATTCCTTGAATCTCCGGCGGGTAAACCTTCGGCACGTAAATCCCACAAAAAACGCAGGATTTTAATACCATACATTTGTATGGTAAAATTAAGCAAGATGCATTTGTTTGTCAAGTGAAATTTCAAATGACCTGAGGACTACAATTTTGTCCCTCTCCGCAGGGAAAGGGATTAAAGGAAAAGATTTTTAGGACGCAGTTTAAAAGCGCTAAAGTTCGTAAGCGCAAGGCAAAGCGGTAGCACCGCGCGGCATCTATTTGAAGTTAATCGCCTTGTCCGCAATGTCTTTTCTGTAATAGATATTTTCGAAGGAAATTTTGGAAAGGGCGTCGTAAGCTTTGCGTTTTGCCAGAGGCAAATTGCCGCCTTCAGCCAAAGCCGTAACTCCCAACACTCTGCCACCGCTGGTTACAACGCGCCCTTCGTTAAAGGACGCGCCCGCGTAAAAAATAAACGTCCCTTCTTCTTCCAAATCAAGTCCGGCAATTTCAAAACCTTTTTGATATTTACCCGGATAACCTTCGGAAGCAGCCACTACGCAAACGGCGGTTCCGTCAATAAATTCAACGCTTTGCTTATTTAAACTGCCGGACGCCGCGGAATGAAAGAGCTCCGCCAAGTCCCCTTTAACCAATGGAATAACGGCCTGAGTTTCCGGGTCGCCGAACCGGCAGTTAAATTCAACGACTTTAGGACCGTCTTCCGTAAGCATCAACCCTGCGTACAGGCACCCCACAAAGCCGCCAGTTTCCTCTTTCAAGGCTTTTAACGCGGGTTGAATTATTTCAGACTCAACTCGTCCAATAATTTCAGGGGTTACAAAGGGCGTGGGCGCGTAAGCCCCCATGCCGCCAGTGTTTGGGCCTTCGTCCCCGTCAAAAATTCTTTTGTGATCCTGAGCCGCGGGGAAGAGTAAATATTCTTCGCCATCGGTAACGGCAAAAACTGAAGCTTCCTGCCCCTCAAGAAATTCTTCAACAACAATCTTGTCCCCCGCTTTCCCAAAAACATTTTTTTCGAAAATATTTTCCACAACTATTTTAGCCGACTCAAAATCCTCGCACACGCTAACCCCTTTACCTGCAGCCAATCCCGCGGCTTTAACAACCGCCGGATACCGAACGCCCTGTAAA
>JALWSN010000282.1 GCA_027080245.1 Ignavibacteriales bacterium
ACATATACATTTTATTAATTGAAATACGCATTTTAAAATTTAATTTTTTGTTTTGGACAATCATCATTCCGGAAAAACGGGGTTTCGCAGTTCTTAGCGGGGCGGCGCTCCTTCGGAATGAAATAAACAGCCCGCGCCGGCGGGGGAGGAACGTAAAAAAATCAAGCCGAAGTTCTTTTCTGCAAAAGCGCTTCGGCCTGATTCCAATGGAATTTATTTCGGCTCAAAAAAACTAAGCCACTTCCTGCAATTCTTCTTCAAAGAAAAACTCGTCTTTGCCGCTTGCCGGCATTAAGTCGTTTAACCAAATGGCTTCGGGATTGAATTGCGCGAAGAAGGGCTTGCCAACCCATTCGGGATTCCGCCCCTGAATGAAGCGTAACACAAACACCTTTTGGTCGAAAATTTTGTTCACGCCTAAAATTTGCACTTTGCCGGGACTTGCGGACATCACCGGACCCCTTACCGTTCTTACAATTCCGCTAACCTGACTGTAAGCGTTGCGGAAAATGTTCCACGCGTCGTTTAGCGTTACGGCAAAATAATCCTGCGCGCCGGTATCCCGCGCTACGAACATGTAGTAGGGAATCATTCCCATTTTAACTTGCTTTTTCCACATTTCGCTCCAGACGTTCGGATTAGCGTTGATGTGGTTCATTACCGGCGCTTGAGTTCTGATTTTTGCGCCTGTGTTCAATATTCTTTCCGTCGCCTTGCGCACGGCTTCGGTTTTTAATTCGTTTGGATGATTGAAATGAGCCATTATCGTTAAATGAAATCCCGCTTTCACAATGCTTTCGAACAGGCGTAAAATTTCGTCCGAGTCCTTGTCCGTTAAATATCTGTAAGGCCAGTAGGTCAGGGATTTTGTGCCGATTCTGATGTTCCTCAGATGCGGAACCGCTCCCTTAAGAAACGGCTCCAGGTAAGCCTTCCATCTTCCCGCGTTCATTACCATTGGGTCCCCGCCGGTGAACAACAAATCGGTAACTTCCGGCTTGGAGTTCAAATACTTAACCAGCAAATCCACTTCCTTCATTGCGAATTTCAAATCGTCGATGCCAACAAACTGAGGCCAGCGGAAACAAAACGTGCAATAAGCGTGGCAGGTTTGACTGTGAGCCGGGAAGAACAAAACCGTTTCGCGGTATTTGTGTTGAATGCCTTTTAATTTTACTCCGTTTAACTCGGGAACATTGTGTTCAAACTGCCCGGCGGGATGAGGATTAAGCTCGAAACGAATTTTGTTGGCAATAAAATTTATTTCCTGTTTGCTGTGATTTCCATTTAACGCTTGCGCTATTTCTTTGTAATGCTCGTCGGAAAGCATTCCCCTTTGCGGAAATGTTAATTGGAAAATCGGGTCGTTGGGAATGTTGTTCCAATCGATCAATTCGTCAACCACGTAATTATTTGCTTTGAATGGCAGAACAGTCCCAACTGTTTCAATGTCGTGTATTTGCTCGTTTGTTAAATATTCCCTTACCTGCGGGATTTGATTGAAATTCAGTAAATTGTAAGC
>JALWSN010000283.1 GCA_027080245.1 Ignavibacteriales bacterium
TAACCGAAGAAGCGTTCGAATCGGAGCATTCGGTTGTGTTCGACGAGGCCGAAAACAGATTGCACACAATTAAAGCGATTATGGTCGCTACTTTGGGTAAGTAAATAATTTTAACGCTTTCTTATGCTGCCGCGAATGCGCGAACAAAACATTCGCAAATTAGCGGCTTTTTTATATTTAAAACGAATCCGTTTGTTTAGTTTAAACTGATAAACGACCTGTGTTTTGCAAATTATAAAGTCGTTAGTTGTTTTTCAAAAACTTTCTAATTTACGGATTTAAACTTCCTTGTAAGATATTACCGAAGTTTATCGGATATATGAATAAACATATATTCGCTTTGGCTGCCTATTTAACTCTAAACCCGGAATCAGAAAAAAGTATCGTATTTACAATGTAATATCTGAGCAAATCAAAAATCATAATAAAACAAAGTCCAAATCCTGCTTGCTCTTCCAGTTGAACCGCCTTTGTCCCATCGCTGACCATAGGAATAATTTATCCCTATACGCGCACCTTCAATTATATTCCAAAAAGCGTCAATTGAAATACTCATGCTTCTTTTGTAAGCGTCTGCGGTTTGGAAACTTGTATTAAAAATTCTTGCAAACCCGAACGACACGTTAGTGGAAATTTTGTTCGACCAAAAATGAGCGAAAGATAAAAACCATCCCAGCGAATAAAGACTCTCGAATTTATTTGTTTGAGGATTCAAAACGGCGTCGCGACCGGCGCCGGAAAAAGTAGAAATAAAATGCGTAATCGATTTTCCTGAGGTTATTTGAAAATAAAGTTTTTGTCTTTTCGCAAGAATTATTTTCCCCGAAAGGGAGCCGCCAAAACCAAAAGAGTTGGATATTTCACTTTGGGCGTCTTTTGTAGAGATAGTATTCACAATGGCGGAAAATTGTATAGAACCGAAATTATATTGCGTCCCGATTTTGGCTGTAAAATCCGGGATTATTTGCACTGTGGAGATCCCCGATGTGTCGATTGCCTGTTCGTCTATATCAACTCTGGAATATTCGAGCCCGACAGTCCAATAAAAATTTCGACTGTTATTGCCGCTGTATCTGACTTGCGGCGTTCTTAGTTTTACGCTGCCGGTTGGGCCTTTCGGATCGACCGTTATAGGCAAATCGGAAACATTGGTTAACAACGACCAGGTTTGACCTATCAACCAATTACCCAATTGTCCGTAAGCATGCCGTATCCTGAATTTTCCATCCGCGCCGTTAAAGTCGGTTTCAATGCGTATAAATACGTTCCCTTGCGCAGTTTTTCGCGTGATTTCAAAACCTATCCTGCTATAGCTCAGACTGTTATAATAGTTTGGTATTTTCCTGTTATCGGAGCCGGTAGGAATTTGGAAAGTATTAAAAGTGTTTTTAATGGGAAGTTCCACAAAATCGTAAAGAGCCGAGAACCTCACCGAACCTAAAATTCGTAATTGCATCAAACCATCCTTTGTTAGAATGTAGAGTCCTCTTGATTTTGAAATGTCCAGCGGGCTTAATTC
>JALWSN010000284.1 GCA_027080245.1 Ignavibacteriales bacterium
GGCCTAAATGAAAACAATTAAAAGAGGGATGATTATTGATATAGATTTAAATCCGGTTAAGGGTTCCGAAACCGGAAAGATAAGACCTTGTATTGTTGTTACCAACGATGTTTACAATCAAAGGGTCCCGGTAATTCAAGTCGTTCCGATAACCGGTTGGACTGAGAAAAAAGCCCAAATTCATACTAACGTTTTTTTAGAGCCTTCAAAAGAAAACGGTCTTACGAAGAAATCCATCGCCGATTGCCTTCAAACAAGACCAATAGATTATCAATATAGATTGGTTAAAATTCGCGGTCAATTATCAGAAAACAAAATTGCCGAAATAAATCGAGCTTTAAAATTGGTCTTTGATTTAATGTAACCGAATGCCAATATAACCCGCTTTTTTCTAAAGGAGTCTTTCGGACCGCCCGTTCGTCCCAACAAGTTGGGAGAGCGGATTTTTCGGTGGTTTTTGGGTCTACGTTGTCGTGTTAAATTGTTGTTTAACGGTAGCGTCGTAAGATAAATTTTTAATTCGCAGAATCCTTCGGATAATTTTCCGTCTTCGTCCCAAAAGACTGGGCTGCGCCGGACAGGTTGGCGGCGGTTTTTTCCCAAATGGCTAATGGCTCTCTACGGGACAATTCGGTATTGTTGTTTGGGGCTGACGGGCGGGAAGCAAGCCGTTATATTACCGTAAAAATTCTATAGGATTGATTTATAATCCCTAACGCTATGCAGTATTCTATGAATGTAGATAGTTTTATTCTCGCTTGTATAGAAAATAATATAATTTTGAACTATTAAATATCTGTATCCGAGTTTTTTTATTTCCTCGTCTCGCGGTTTTCTTCCCGGAAAAGGATTTTCAGACAACAGTTCCAAATTTTTTTCAATTTTGTTTGCAATTGCATTTGCCGCTTTTGGATTATCCGCGCCAATATATGAAACTATTTCCGCAAAGTCCTCTTCGGCTATTTTTAAGAACCGAATTTGGCGTTTATCTTTCGGCATTTATATTCTCTCTAATATTTTCCATTACTTGCTTTAGAGACCTTCCTTTGTCGCCGTTAATTCTTTGGTTTTGCGCGACGGATAATTTACTTAACAGCTCTAATTCCAATTGCATTTTTGAGTAATGAGACATTGACATAACGACTAAATCCCCTTCTCCGTTTTTTGTTATAAATATCGGTTTGTTTGAGGTATGCGCTAATTTTGATATCTCGTTCGATTTATTTCGTAAATCCGATATTGGTTTTATAATTGGCATTTTATTCTCCAAATAGTTATCAATAATTTATCATTATTATGATATTTACAGTATATAAAAAAGTAGGATAACCCGTAAATCAACTTGGCCGCCTTACTCATACGAGTTTTTTATTAAGTTTACGTTAGGTTTGCTCATTTGGATGCGCGGCGTAAATTTAGTCGCCGCGCTTGAGTAAAGGAAATTTAAGCGCGACTTATAAATAAATATTCGTCGCTAATTTGTCGCCTCCTTTCGGGGCGGACAATTTATTCGGAAC
>JALWSN010000285.1 GCA_027080245.1 Ignavibacteriales bacterium
GCACAGAGGCGAAAGATTATTTATGAATTATGAATGTTGAATTATGAATGAGGGAAAAGTAAAAAGGCTAAAAGGTAAATTACAACTACTTATTCCTTAAGACTTTACCCAATAAACATTTTAAATTAGTAAAAAAGGAATAACATCGTAAAAATATTTTTTTACAACAATAATAATTAAATTAAAATTTGATTATTTTTAAAAATTAAACAAAAGAGAATAATGGAAAATGAAAATCGGAATTCCAAAAGATTCGTTGTTGGAAGAAAAAAGAGTAGCTCTTGCGCCTGCCGGAGTTCACTCTTTAATTGAAGCCGGGCATCAGGTGTTTATTGAAAAAGGCGCCGGAGAATGCAGCAAATTCAGCGACGAGGAATACGAGAAAATAGGCGCTACGATAGCGTACTCTAAAGAAGAAGTGTTCCAGCGTTCGGACATTTTGGCAAAGATAACTTACCTGACGGAAGGAGAAGTTGAATTACTACACGAAAACCAAATTGTCTTTTCTTTTCTTCATCTTGCCGTAGGTAGGAAAAACATCCTTAAAGAGCTGATAAATAAAAAAGTAACGGCGATTAGTTACGAATTAATCGAGAACAACGACAGGCTGCCGGTGCTGCAATCGATGAGCGAAATTGCCGGACAATTAGCCGTGCAAGTAGGCGAGCGGTTTTTATGCAGCGATTTTAAAGGCAGTAGGGGAATTTTAATGGGGGGCATTACCGGCGTGGCTCCCGCGGCAGTTGTAATTATTGGCGCCGGCGTTGTAGGATTCAATGCCGCCCGTTCAGCCCTTGGCAGAGGCGCGCAGGTAATTGTGTTAGACAAGAACATCCGCCGTTTGCAAAGAATTGAAAATCTACTGGGCAAAAATGTTACCACCGTTAAGGCAAATCCGTACACAATTTCCAGAGGTGTTAAGTTCGCCGATATTTTAATAGGCGCCATTCAAGTTAAGGGAGAAAAAACTCCGCACGTAGTTACGGAAGAAATGGTAAAGACTATGAAAAAAGGGGCGGTAATTGTGGACGTTTCGATTGACCAAGGCGGCTGCGTGGAAACAAGCAGACCGACCACAATTTCCGAACCGATTTTCATTAAACACGATGTCATTCATTATTGCGTGCCTAATATGCCGGCGTTAGTTCCCCGAACAGCTTCTTACGGATTGACTAACGCTTCCATTGAATACATTTTAAGCATTGCCAACAACGGACTTTCGGAAGCGATTTTAAGGGACGACGGTTTGGCCAAAGGAGTCTGTACGCACAACGGTTTTTGTACAAATAAAATAATTGCCGATACATTTGAATTGGAATTCAGGCGCTTGCATTTCTTTTCGAGCAATTAGGAAGGATTAAATGACGCAGGAAGACGTTAGAATAAATCAATACAGAAATTTTCATTGGAGAGCAAAATATAAGTCCAAAGTTTACTCGGCAGAAGAAGCTCTCAAAACAGTAAAATCGGGGGATAACGTAATTGTTCAGCCCGGATGCGCCGCCCCGCTTGAACTTATTCGAGCGCTGGTCAACAGAAAGGACGAGCTGTTTAACGTAAACATTTACCACATTTTAATTGTCGGAGATTTGCCGTACGTAAAACAGGGAATGGAAAATCACTTTACGCACAAGGCTTTTTTCATTGGCAACAACACCCGACATGCTGTTAACGAAGGGCGCGCTCAGTTCATCCCCATCAGGCTTTCGGAAGTGACTTTGCTTTTTAAGAACGGAATTATTTCGCCGGATGTGGCTTTGATTAATATTTCCCCGCCTGACGAACACGGGTTTTGCAGCTTTGGAATTGACGTGGGCAACATTAAAACCCCGGCGGAAAAAGCAAAAATAATAATCGCTCAAATAAACGACCAAATGCCAAGAACTCTGGGCGACAGTTTCATTCACATCAGCAAACTGGATTACATCGTTGAACACAGCGAGCCTTTAATGGAACTGCCACAGGTTGATCCTAACGCTACGAAAGAAATGCTTGAAATTTACGACAGAATTGGGCTTTACATTGCGGATTTAATTGAAGACGGCTCCACGCTACAAATGGGAATCGGAGCAATTCCGGACAGCGTAATGAAAAGATTACACAATAAGAAAGATTTGGGCATTCACACCGAAATGTTTTCCGACGGAATAATTGAGCTTGTGGAGTCCGGGGTAATTAATGGCGAAAAGAAAACCCTTCACCCTGGTAAAATAATCGCCGGTTTTGTGCTTGGCACTAAAAGGCTTTACGATTTCCTTGACAATAATCCGATTGTTGAATTTCACCCCCAAGAATACGTTAACGACCCGTTTGTAATAGCAAAAAATAACAAAATGGTCGCAATTAATTCGGCAATTGAAATAGATTTAACCGGGCAGGTCTGTTCGGATTCAATCGGCACGCGGTTTTATTCCGGAATCGGAGGGCAAATAGATTTCATTCGCGGTGCGGCACACTCGGAAGGCGGAAAACCAATAATTGCACTTCCTTCGACCACAAAGGATTTGAAAAATTCGCGAATTGTTCCCACGCTAAGGCAGGGCGCCGGAGTGGTTACAACACGTGGCGACGTCCATTACGTAGTTACCGAATACGGAGTGGCGAATTTGTTCGGTAAATCCATTCAAGAACGGGCGAAAGCTCTCATTAACATTGCCCATCCTAAGTTTAGAGGCGAATTAACCGAATTTGCAAAACTAAATTACAAAATTTGATTATGGTTGCGGTAATTGGCGATATTCACGGCTGTTATTTTACGTTCCTTACTCTTTACAATAAAATAAAAAAAGCTTATCCTGAAATTCCGATTTATTTGGTGGGGGATTTAGTGGACAGAGGATTAAACAGCTACCAAGTAATGAGCTTTGTAGAAAGCGAAAAAATTAAGTTTACGCCGGGAAATCACGACTACATGTTCATGCATTTTTTCAAAGACCCTGCTTCCATATTTGCGCGCTCGTGGGTTTTTAACGGCAACGAACCCACGCTTATTTCCTATGAAGAGCACAATCAGGATTTGTTCAGACACATTGAACTAATAAGAAAAATGCCCGTTTATTACAATCTGGACGATTGCTTTATTTCGCACGCGGGAATTTCCAATTATTATTCCAAATATCTGGATGAACTTCCGCCTGAAACGGATTTGCTCGAGACTCTTTTACCCCTTGTGGATGCGGACAAACTAAGCGAAGTTGGCATTTTGTGGAACAGAGACGAGCTTTTGAACATTGGCAAACTTCAGGTTGTTGGGCACACTCACCAAAAAGAGGTAACTTACATTGAAGAATCCAACGCTATTTACATCGACACGGCGGCGTGCATTGGCAATAAATTAAGCGCGGTGATTATTCATGAAAACGAAATTGTGAACACGTTGGACGAAGAAACCCATTTGGAAGATATTATTTCTTAAAAAATGCATTGAATTAATGTAATTTATTCAATAAAATTACGAACCCATTTAAAAAAAATTAGGAGGAATCATAAGCGAAAAATTACCGTTAGTTTTTTAATTTAATTTCAGATAGTCTTGATTAAAATATTGAATTCATCGGAAGGTAAATTTAACTTTTGGAAGATTATTCCTTTTTTATTAATTAGCGCTTATTTCCTCCTAACCGGTTTTACTAAAAATTCGATTACGGGAGAAAATGCGTTAGTTAACGCCGTTGAATTGAACCCGAAAGGCGGGTTTTTTAGGAATGAAAATAAAATTTTCCCTCCGGATTCCTCCAAAACCGACACTACAAAAGTAGACACTATGGCGCTCGATTCCACTGCGCGTATAAAATATTTCCATTTTCAAAGAAAAGACAATATTGTAGTTCCGCTTTCGGAAAAGAAAAAATCTTCATTCTTTGTTTACCCTTCCGGCGCTTATTTGAAAAAGAAAATAGAGCTGGATTCCACAGGAAACTTTGTAATAATTTCCGAAACAATCGCCGGGCAAAAAGTTAAAATGCCTTTAATCCTTCCGCTTAAAGATTACATTAAGCTTAGAATGAAATCTGTTTTAAGAAAAAGCTGGGAAAAAATCGGCTACAAATACAATCTCAAGAAAAATAAAAACGATTTAGCCAACCTGCTTTCCGGTATTACCAAAATTGAAATTCCATTGCCGAACACTTCTTTCCTTTCGATTTTCGGTCCGCCTAAAATAAGCCTGAACATTAATGGTTCGGTAACAATTCACGGTGCGTGGCGTAACGAGACGACTCACGGATTGACCGCCTCCCGACTTGGAAACACAAAGAACGAGCCCGATTTCAAGCAGCAAGTTCAATTAAATTTAAGCGGGATGATTGGTGACAAGCTTAAAATAAGCGCCGATTGGAACACAGAAAGAACGTTCGACTACCAAAATCAATTAAAAATTAAATATACGGGTTACGACGACGACATTGTAAAATCCGTTGAAGCCGGCAACGTTTCTCTTTCCACGGCTCCTCTTGTTGGCGGCAGCGAAGCCCTTTTCGGAATTAAGGCAAAGTTTCAATTGGGTCCCTTTAGTCTTACGGCGCTTGCTTCGCAGAAGAAAAGTCAGGTTAAGGAAATTTCCGTTAAAGGCGGTTCGGAAAAGCATCAGTTCGAAATTCACGCTTACGAATACGCCGAGAATCACTACTTCATGGACACGGTTTACGCCAGCAAGACGTACAACATTTTTAACAATATTTTCGGGCACGCCAATCCGGTAATTGGTCCTATTGAAAATTACTACCGCGTAAAAGATTTGGAAGTTTGGAAAACCACCACAGGCATTGTAAACACACAGAAGGAAAGAAAAGGCAACGCTTTCTTGAACTTGCCGGGAAGGCAACTTTCCCCCGGGGAAGTTAAACTGTACCCGGATTCTCTCCGCTCGAATTTGCTTAAGGAAGTTAACGGACAGAACGTAATTGGAGGGCGGTTCGTTAGACTTGTTCAGGGCACCGATTACGATTACAATCCTTACGCCGGGTTCATTACTTTTAAAACCAATATTCAACCGACGGACGCAATAGGAATTGCTTACAGAATTGAAGGTCCGAGCGGGGACCAGGACATTTACTACGGCGAATTTTTGAAGGAAATTCAAACGGACACGTCAAAAACCATTGTCCTTAAACTGATTAAGCCGCCTAACTTGCAACCTTCGTACAAGCAGGCTTGGAAACTAATGTTGAAAAACATCTACGCCGTTGGCGGAAGAGACGTTAAAAAAGAAGGATTTAAATTTGACATTGATTTTATAGTGGAAGGGCAGGATCCTGTGGACAATATTAACGGCAACAAGCTTATTACGCTATTCGGGTTGGACAAAACAGACGAAAGCGGAACGAGCGCCCAGCCGGACGGCGCGTTCGACTTTTTACCCGGGCAAACTATTCTTCCCCAAACGGGCGAAATTGTTTTTCCGGTGCTGGAACCTTTCGGCAGAGATTTACCCCAGGCATTAGACCCAAGTTTGGCTTACAACGCCGTTTACGATACAACTAAAACATTCGCCAAGCAGGACAGAGCTAAGGACAAATTTTTGCTGAAAGGCGAATATTCCGCCTCTTCTTCCTCGGTTTACAACATCGGGTTTAACGTGGTGGAAAATTCAGTTAAAGTTTATTTGAACGGTAGGGAATTGAAACAGGGAGCGGATTACTCGGTGGATTACAACATCGGGCAAATTGTAATACGAAACGCAAGCGCGCTTGTCCCCGGCGCTAATTTAAGAATTTCCTACGAGCAGAACGATTTGTTCCAGCTTGCTTCCAAAACTTTGCTGGGGCTGCGTGGTTTGCTGGAAATCGATAGGAATTCTTCTCTTGGCTTTTCGATTTTGAATTTGAATCAGCAAACTTTAAGCGACAAAGTTCGCATTGGCGAAGAGCCCCTGAACAACACAATAATGGGCGTGGATTTTAAAACTTCCGTAAATTTGCCTTTCTTAACAAAAGGGTTGGATTATTTGTTCTCGACCAAGGAGATGTCCAATATTACTTTTAAAGGCGAATTCGCTTACATGAGTCCCGACCCTAACACAAAGAAGAGCACAATTGCAAGCGACAAAGGCAAATCCATCGCTTACATCGACGATTTCGAAGGGGCGAAAAGAATAATTCCAATTGGAATTTCCTACACTGCCTGGAGCGATTTAAGTCCGCCCGACGAAATGCCCTACTTACAGAACATTGACAATCAAGAAAAGATGAGCTACAAAGGAAAGAGCTACTGGTACAACGTTCTGCCTTCGGACGTTTTTGTGCAGGACATTTGGGGAAACAGAAAGCAAGTTGCGCGGCAGGACAGGCAGGTAACGGCTCTGGATTACGTGTTCAACCCAAAGGAAAGAGGTAGTTACAATATGAATCC
>JALWSN010000286.1 GCA_027080245.1 Ignavibacteriales bacterium
GGAAAGTTTTGCTACCGAACCTTATTTACAAACATTGCAGGAACAAATTGCTGAACTTGAAGCGAGGAAAGATGTTGCATTGGCTACTGCTTCTCCCGAGGAAAAACTTTCTTTGACGGTTGAATACGACAAAAAGATTCAAAACTTAAGGGATAAACTTGAAGAAAAAATTAAAGTTTACAAGGCGGGAATTTTAGCTGCAAGTCCGGATGAAATTAAAGACCTGACTGCAAAAGTCCTTGAGGAAGAGATTAAATACAAGGCAGCAAAAGCTTCTTACAAAGAGCTTTCGAAAATTGTAGCGGAATATGAAAATAAGTTTAATGAGCTTCCGAAAAGTACTCTTGATTTGGCTCGTCTTACAAGAAAAGTTACTACGGTTGAAAAATTGTATTTGTTAGTGGAAGAAAAATATCAAGAGGCTTTAATTAATGAACAATCTACTCCAGGCAATGTTCAGGTAATAGATATTGCCCGCAGACCTTACGAGCCAGCTAAACCAAACAGAATTTTAATTGTCTTGATTGGATTGATCCTCGGTGGTGGTCTTGGTTTAACCTTTGCATTTGTTAAAAATTATTTTGACAATACAGTCAAAACTCCCGATGATATTCAAAATAGAAACATTAACGTTCTTGCGTGGATTCCTAATATCGGTGGAATTGATGAAAGGGTTAACAAGGAATTTGAATTTATTGTGGCAAAACGCCCGGATGCAATCCCGAGCGAAGCGTTCAGAGCTTTAAGAACGAGGATACAGTTCTCCAAATTGGGTAAGGACAAGATTAAAACTATTCTTGTTACTTCCAGTGCTCCCAGAGAAGGGAAGACTACTGTTTCTGTAAACTTAGCTGGAAGTTTTGCTTTAGCAAATAAAAAAGTTATAATTATCGATGCCGATTTAAGAAAACCGCGGATGCACAATGTATTTAGAGTTAAAAGATATCCGGGATTTACGGATTATTTTTTCGGGCAGGTGAGCTTTGAGGAAGTATTAAGAAAATCTGAACTTGATAATCTTTATTACATTACAGCCGGAACTATTCCGCCGAACCCCTCAGAAATTCTTGGGTCACCAGAAATGGAAGAGTTTCTTAATAAGCTTAAAAAAGAATTTGACATTGTAATCGTAGATTCTCCACCCGTAATTGCGGTTACGGATTCCGAAATTCTTTCTCGTCTTGTTGATGCAAGCATATTGGTGGTTTCTGCGAACAATACTGAAATAGATTTAATGCAAAAATCGGTTGAACTTTTAAGCCACGACGGTGGTTCTTTTATTGGTGTATTATTGAATAGATTTAGTTACAAGAGTGGTTACGGTAGTTATTACAAATATTACTACTATTATTCACGACCAAAAGGTGACAAGACTAAAAAGAAAATAGAAACTTAATAAGGTGTCTTTGTGGAAAAAGAAGTTGCTGTAGTTACAGGAGGAGCCGGTTTTCTCGGCTCCCATTTGTGCGACAGGCTCTTGAAAGAGGGGAAAAAGGTTGTCTGTGTAGATAATTTG
>JALWSN010000287.1 GCA_027080245.1 Ignavibacteriales bacterium
GTTAGCTTCCGCGCGTAACAAAATCAGCTCTTCGTTGCGCATAATTGGGAACGGGTCGGTTGTGCTTTTTGAAACGGTCGGAGCGTATTGACTTTGAAGGCTGTCCATTGTGGAAACTTCCGCTCTTTTAAACACTTTTGCGGCAACTCTAGCGTCGCCCGCTTCGGCCTCAGCCACAAACGACGGGTGAACCATCAGCTTAACATTCTTTGCGTCTGGCACTTCGTAAATCGGGTTCAGCTGGTCGCCTATGCCTGTACCGTAAACAAAATAAACGCCTTTGGTCAGCGGGGCAGATTTGTCCAGGAAGGAATTTGAGAGAGCTTTCAAAGCGGCGTTGTAATCTTTCTGGTAAATAGCCACTCTGGCTTTTAAACCCCTGTTAAATTTTAGAAATTCTGCGGGGGTATTAAATCCGTCAAATCCTGCCGAGAGCTGAAAGCTAAAACTTCCGCCCGCCTTCTGCAAATCTGCTTTTGCCTCGTCCAACAAAGAGGAAATGTAACTTAAAGCTTCGTCGCGGGAGACAAACGGACCTGGTTTATCGCCGCTCACATCAATTCTAATCCCATTGTCCCAGGTAAGATTCAGATTCAAAAGGAGTTGGTAAGCAATAATAGTTTTGGCAAATCCTTTTGCTCCGTCGTCGCCTTTTTGAATAAGGAAATAGCAATTTCTAATTACCTGATACCTTGCCGACCAAGGGCGCACGAGCAAAAACCCAGAAGGGTCTACCGTAGTTCCGTTTTTGCCCATTAACGTTCCGGTGTAGCGCGGGTCCGCCGGCTCGAAGTAATAAGCCTCGCGCCCAACAACCGAAACGTCTCTTAAATAAAATTGGTAATTGGTTCTTATGCCGGCTTCAATTCCGGTAACGAGCGTTTGTTCGTCGGTTTGCTGTAAGCTTGGTCCGTTAGGGTCAACAAAATCAAGCTTTTGGCAGCCTGCAACCAACAGAATGCCGGCAAGAATAATCAACGCGGCATTTCCGCTTGTAAGTTTGTAAAATTTATTTTTTAATTTCATTTGTTCCTCCCAATTAAAAACCAAACATTAAATTAAAATAGTAACTGCGGGAAGCCGGGTAGGGCGCCACTTCGATCGAATGCCCAATGGCTCTGTTTCCGAAATTGCTAACTTCGGGATCGTAACTTGAGTATTTCGTAAAAGTTAGCAGATTCCTACCGGACAACCCAACGCGGAATTTGGTAAAGAGCCCGCCAAATATTTTTTGCACAGTTTCTTTGTTGAAGTTGTAACTTAAATTAACTTCTCTTAACTTCAGGTAAGTGCCGTCCTCAACAAATTGGTGAGTGGTTTTGCCGAACGCCGCCGCGCGGGCTTTGCCCTCCGGCGTGTCCAAATCGGGAGTTGTTCCGCCCAAATCCGACAATAACTTAGTTAAATTTATTACGTCGCCTCCCTGTTTCCAGTGCCACAGGAAATTTAATTCGAAATTTCGCCAGCGGAAATTATTCATGAACGACATCTGGAAGTCGGGATTTTCAT
>JALWSN010000288.1 GCA_027080245.1 Ignavibacteriales bacterium
GTTGTCACATCGACCCCGACTTGGCAGGGGAGGTATCTCTCTTCATCCCAGCGCGGCAAAGCCGGCAACCAATTTCCCAATTTTAATCATTACGAATGATTAAAAATATTTTGACAAAAAAACGAAAATTTAATTGAGGATACTATTAAATCTTCTCCGGCGAATAAACTCTAAACAAAACTACCCAAATATCCCGGCTAAGAGGAATATTTCCCAATAGGGAACAATTCCTGCAACAGTCACAATGGTAAATCTTAAAAAATTAATATTAAGGCAATTTTTGATAACCTGAAATGAAAGACATGGTTTTTGTTTTATTCTCCCGCTCAAAACATTTATTAATTTTAATTTTTCATTCATAAAGATTTTACTCGTCAATTATTGCAAAATATTTTTTATTGCTTTTCGTCATTACACCGAATAATTTTGTAAGTTTGATTATTAATTATGAGCGAAAACGAAAAAAATATTACCGTTAACCGCAAAGCAAGGCGCGAATATTTCATTTTGCAAACATTCGAAGCCGGTATAGCGCTTGCAGGCACGGAAGTAAAAGCCTTGCGCCAAGGGAAAGCAAATTTAACCGATTCTTACGCTACAGTGGAAAACGGCGAAGTCTGGCTTTTGAACTCCCACATTTCCGCCTATTCTCAGGGGAATATTAACAACCACGACCCTGAACGTAAAAGGAAATTATTGCTTCACAAAAGGGAAATCCGGAAAATCAAAAAAGCGATCGAGGAAAAAGGAAAAACGTTGGTTCCCTTACGGCTTTATTTCAAAAACGGCATTGCAAAGGTCGAGCTGGCGATAGTTAAAGGTAAAAAACTTTACGACAAGCGCGAGGATATTGCCAAAAGAGACTTGACAAGAGAATTACAGAGAAAAATAAAATACTAACTACGGAGAGAACATGAACAATTTTCCACCTGTGGAGGAACAATTAAAACAAATCAAAAGAGGCGCGGTGGACATCATCCCCGAGGATGAATTAATTAAAAAATTGGAAAAATCTTACAAAGAAAACAAACCGCTCAACATCAAATTAGGTTGCGACCCTACCCGCCCGGATTTGCACCTTGGGCATTCCGTTGTGCTCAGGAAATTAGCGCAGTTTCAACAGTTAGGGCATCGGGCAATTTTAATAATTGGCGATTTTACCGCAATGATTGGCGACCCCTCCGGGCGCAATCAAACAAGACCCCCTTTAACATTCGAGGAAGCAAGGGAAAACGCAAAGTCCTACTGGCAACAAGCTTCAAAAATTCTTGACAAGGAAAAGACCAAAATAGTTTACAATTCCGAATGGCTCGGTAAAATGAACTTTGCCGACGTAATCAAGCTTGCTTCCCGCTACACTGTAGCCAGAATGCTGGAGAGGGATGATTTTACCAAAAGATTCAAAAGCGGCGTTCCAATTTCAATGCACGAAATCCTCTACCCTCTGGCTCAGGCAATGGATTCGGTGGCAATTAAAAGCGACGTGGAATTGGGCGGAACAGACCAAACTTTTAACCTGCTCGTAGGGAGGGACATTCAAAGGGAGTACGGACAAGAACCTCAAGTAATTCTTACAATGCCTCTGCTTGTAGGCACCGACGGAGTGGAAAAAATGAGCAAATCCTACGGCAATTACATTGGCGTTAACGATAGCCCCAAAGACATCTACGGCAAAACGCTTTCCATTCCGGACAATTTGATTTACACGTACTACGAATTAGCCACCGACGCGCCGGAAGAGGAATTGGCCGAAATTAAAACAAAGCTAAACGACGGGAAAACCAATCCCAGAGACATTAAAAGAGCCCTTGCGCGTAAATTAGTGGAAATGTACCATTCCGCCGAAGCGGCAAAAAAAGCCGAGGAGGAGTTCGACAGAATTTTCATTAAAAAGAACGCGCCCGATGAGATGCCCGAATTTGTAATGCCCGAATTAAAAGAAGGGCGGCAGTTAATTGATTTGGTTACAGGGGTTAATTTTGCCACTTCCCGCAGCGAAGCAAGGCGGTTAATTATTCAAGGCGGGGTTTCCGTAAACGGGGAAAAAATAACCGATTTCAAAAAAGTAATTAAAAGCGACGGGGAAATAATCCTGAAAGTAGGCAAACTAAAGTTCGCTAAAATTTTAACAGAATAAAAGAGGCTAAAATGTACGTACCCAAAAAAATATTTTTTACAAAAGGAGTTGGCAAACACAAGGAATATTTGGCTTCCTTCGAGTTGGCGCTGCGAGCGGCCAAAATAGAAAAGTTCAACATTGTAACCGTCAGCAGCATATTTCCTACCGGTTGCAAGAAAATTTCCGTCGAGGAAGGATTAAAAGAACTTCAACCGGGACAAATCATTCACGCGGTGTTAGCCCGCAACGCAACAAACGAGCCGAACAGAATGATTGCCGCGTCAATTGGAGTGGCAATTCCCGCCGATAAAACAATGTACGGCTACCTTTCCGAACACCACCCGTACGGCAGCACGGGGCAATACGCCGGCGAATACGCCGAAGACCTTGCCGCCAGTATGCTTGCCACTACGCTTGGAATTGATTTCGACCCCGATAAGGCATGGAACGAAAAGGAACAGGTTTTTAAGATGTCCGGCAAAATTGTTCGCACCTTCAACATTACGCAATCCGCCCGCGGAGACAAGCACGGGTTGTGGACAACGGTAGTTTCCGCGGCAATTTTGCTGCCTTAATTGAACTCAGCCGAACGGGGAATTTTGTTTGCAACAAATATTACTTTCCTTGTAAAAAGGGTTAAGAATGTTTGGTTCTTGGTGTGAGGTTTTTGGCTCTGCGAATTTACATGTTTTAGAGGAGCGTGTTTTACAAAACCGTTAAAAAAGTTTTGGGGTTGAGGTTTGTTGTACCCACGGCTACAGCCGTGGGTTAACGACAACTCACCTTTTAACGTTCCCTAAAATCGTGCAGAATGCAGACTATCCATTCATCCATTCCTCCAATCATCCATTTTTTGTTCCGCTCCTCTGGAACTCTAATTTTTTGTTTTTATTTTTGTTCTACAAAGATGTCGTCCCGCTGGGACTCAGTCCCGTAAGAAAACAACCTTTGTAACTAAATTCACTTATTGCTTAAGACTCGTAACTTAAGACTTATTCCTTAAGACTTTCCCCCAACTCCGCCCCAGCACTTTTTTGGATGATTGGATAATTGGACAACTGGATAAATGGGGAATTTGGGGGAGCGCCGGAAAAAAGATTTTTTCAAATTTTGATTAAATTCAAATAAACCGAGCCTTATTTTTGAAACAAACCTTAATAACAAAAAAATCTCAAAACAAAAATCAAAACATTATTAGCTTATCTCAAAAAGTTGACACATTAAGAAGTTACAAGTAAAGGATCCCAATTTAATCATTCCCAATAATCCATTCATGCACTCATCCAATAATCCATTTTTAGTTCCGCTCCTCCGGAGCTCTAATTTTTTGTTTTTATTTTTGTTCTACAAAGCTGTCGTCCCGCTGGGACTCAGTCCCGTAGGGACGCAACCTTTGTAGCTAAAACATTGAAAAAGTTAATTCGAGTTCTGTATGAACGGCACTTATTGCTTAAGACTCGTTACTTAAGACTTATTCCCTAAGACTTTTCAAACAACTCCAGGACTTAATTTTAATGGATGATTGGATAATTGCATAAATGGATGATAGTGTTTGGGGAGAGTGTAACGCGAAAAGATATTTTAGTTTTTTAAAATTCAATAAAAAATCGAACCTTAATAACACAAAAATCTCAACACTAAAACAAAACCTTATTAGCGTATTTCAAAAAGTTAAAACATTGAGAAGTTACCTAAAAGGAATCTCAATCTAATCATCCGCAATCATCCATCCATGCAACCATTCATTTTTTGTTCCGCTCCTCCGGAGCTCTAATTTTTTGTTTTTATTTTTGTTCTACAAAGCTGTCGTCCCGCCGGGACTCAGTCCCGTAGGGACGCAACCTTTGTAGCTAAAACATTGAAAAAGTTAATTCGAGTTCCGTAGGAACGGCACTTATTGCTTAAGACTTGTTACTTAAGACTTATTCCTTAAGACTTACCAAACAACTCCACCCCGGCCCTCCTCTTGAGAAGAGGAGGGTGAACTTAAAATTTGCCGCACTCATTTAAAAGCCCCCTTCTCTTCGCAAGAGAAGGGGGTTTGGGGGTAGAGTTCTTTTGATTTACTCTGCGCTATTTATTTAATATTCCCAACTATTTGAATTAAGGTAACGACATTTTAGTTTGATTGGAATAAGGCAATAAAGCAAAAACTTCAACCCCTTTGGGGTTCTTTTCTTTTGTCATTCTTTTGTTCTCCAGACTTTGAACCGCTTCGCGGTTCTATTTTTCGTTTGTTGCTCCTTTTTTACTGACTTTTAATCACCAGAACCTATTCGGGGAATAGTACGAAAAAATTAGAGCGCCAACTCCGAAGGAGTCGAATGTTTGTAGAAAAAAATAACAAAAATAAAATACGATGCCGAAGGTATCGAAGTAATAAATTTAATTGACCAAAGAGAAAGAAAGAACAAGCGTACATCCCTCTTACAATAAAATAATTTCATTAACAAACGGCATTGACTAAAATTGCCGTCGGTTTCAGATGGCGGAGAAAGAAAAGACAAACTTAATGGGCTTTTCCGAAGGAATCCATTGGATAGCCACATTATTCAAATTGTGAATTAAAAAGAATGCGGCTAAAGCCGTTTTTCTTTCTTTTCTCCCCTCTCCGTCAGTTGAAGAGTCTGTTGCACAACTCAGTGAAAAAAAGATTATTTTTGGATAAAAGAAAAAATAAAAATAAGAATAATAAAATGTTAGGGAAAAAAGAATTTAAACCCAAATTATACTACTACGTAAACCTATATGAGCTAGTGCCAGAAGATGATTTCTACAGAAGGCTCAATAAGATACTTGACTTGGGATTTGTCTACAAACTAGTAAAGGGGAAATATGGTAAAACTGGCAATCCATCGTTAGACCCCGTTGTTTTTTTCAAGATGCAAATCTATGGTTATTTAGAGAACATTACCTCGGACAGGCAATTAGTAAAAAGGATATCAGACAGTCTAAGCGGACGTTTATTTATAGGTTATGATTTGGATGAAGAAATTCCATGGCATTCAACAATTTCAAGGACAAGGCAAATAATTGGCGAGGAAGTCTTTGAGGAAGTTTTCACTTATGTATTAAAATTATGTGTAGATAACGGTTTAGTAAGTGGAAAACATCAATCGGTAGATTCAACCTTAGTTAAAGCTAATGCATCGTTAGATTCGCTTGAGAGGAAAAGGCCAATATTCGACATAGAGGAATATTCAAAAAAACTAAAAGAAGAAAACACATCGCAGAAAAAGATTGAAAAAACAGATAAAAAAAAGGCTAAAAAGGCAACCAATAAAGAGTATTACAGCAAAACGGACCCAGACAGTCGAGTAGCCCAAAAGAAAGGTACGCCAACTAATTTATACTATAAAACACATTGCGTTGTGGATGAGAAACAACGAATAATAACAGACATATTAACAACACATGCCGATAGGAATGATTATAAAGACTTGGTAAAATGCGTAGATAGGAGTCGGAAGCGATTGGCAGAAGAGGGACTAAAGATTAGAGAAATTAGTGCGGACAGGGGGTATTTTGAAGGGCGAAATCTGAGGGCTTTAGAAGAAAGAGGTATAATACCTTACATTCCTTCCCCAAAATTCACAAATAAAGCCGGAGGGATTGAAAAAGAAGAATTTTCATACAATAAAGAAAAAGATTGCTTTATATGCCCTGCAAATAAGGAATTACACTTTGCTGGTAAGCAAAAAGACGGTAGAAAAAATTATCTGGCGAAACCTGCCGATTGCAGCAATTGCTTAATAAAGAGCAGATGTACCAAAGGAATTATGCGGAAAGTGACTACAACAGAATATTATTTAGAACAAGAACGATGTAAAGCAAGAATGAAAACGATAAATGGCAAAAATGCAATGAGGAAGAGGAAGTCAAATTCCGAATCAATTTTTGCCGAGGGGAAACAAAATCATGGTTTATCTCGGTTTAATATGAGAGGGTTGGCTAACGTACAGAAAGCTTCATATCTTATAGCTACAGTTTTGAATCTTAAAAGGTTGTTAAAGGACATTCAAAAAGTTCGAAATGCTCAATATATGAGGCAATTAGGAGCTATTTCTTTTAATATCTTAAGCTTGGTGGATAAATTAACAATTATTTTGAATTCATTACCATTCTTTAAGTATTTCCCTTTCTTAAATTTGTCAAATCCTTAGTACTTGTGCAACAGACTCT
>JALWSN010000289.1:0-1791 GCA_027080245.1 Ignavibacteriales bacterium
GGTAAGGATTACTTTCTTTGCGCCGGCTTCGATGTGTTTCAAACAAAGCTCTTTCGTTCTAAAAACGCCGGTGGATTCAATTACGTAATCCGCCCCAACTTCGCCCCAATTTAATTTAGCGGGATCTTTCTCGGCTGTTATTTTAATTTTTTGTCCGTTAACTACAATGGAATCACCCTCGGCGTAAACTTCGCCGTCAAATTTTCCGTGAACCGAATCGTATTTCAGTAAATGAGCAAGCGTTTTTGCGTCGGTCAAATCATTTATTCCAACATATTCAACACCGCCAAGTTGTAGCGAGCGGCGAAAGACCAATCTTCCAATTCTACCGAAACCATTAATGCCAACTTTAATTGCCATTTTTTCCTCCTGAATAATATTTAATTATTTATCTCTAAAGTTACTTTTAAGTAGACATTTTTTCAATGTAAAAGATTAAAGTAATTGAAATTAATTAAAACTTTTTCGCAGATTGCCCGCCCTCTTCCGCTTTCGCGGAGAGTGCTAAGCAATCCGCGTAACGAAATTATTAGTAAGCCCGCATTTAAAGAGCAAAGTTAATTTTGCTCCAATTTCATTCCAACTCCAAGAACATCGGTTTGCTTTTTAAAAAATCTCTTTGTCGCAAAAACTTTCCGCAGATTGCCCGTTTCCCCCCGCAGGAGGCGGGGGAAACTAAGCAATCCGCGCTACGTAATTAAAATCAGATTATTTTCAACAGTTCGTACATTAATCTAACGCCGAAGCCGGTATTCCATTTTTTCCAATAATTAGTGAAGTTATTTTTCAGCGAGGGGCCGGCAATATCGACGTGAGCGTAACTAATATTTTGATCGACGAAAAATTCCAGGAATTTAGCAGCCGTAATAGCGCCGCCCCAGCGCGTTCCCAAATTTTTAATATCCGCAATGTCGCTTTTCAATTGTTCGCCGTACTCATCGTTAAAGGGCATTTCCCACAGAAGCTCGTAAGTTTTTCTCCCCGCAAAGAGAAGTTTTTCTTTAAGCCAGGCGCTCTTTGTAAACAAGCCAGCCATCAATTCTCCCAATGCCACAACACAAGCTCCGGTAAGCGTGGCAAAATCGATAATTGCCTGAGGTTTTTTCTTCGAAGCGAATTCAAGGGCATCGGCTAAAATAATTCTACCTTCGGCGTCTGTGTTTTTAACTTCAATGGACTTTCCGCTAGCTGTTTTAACAATGTCGCCCGGTTTGTAAGAGTTGCCGTTGATTAAATTTTCCACCGCGGGAATAACGCCGTAAATTTCCACAGGCAGCTTAGATGTCCGAGCCGCGTCGATTGCGCCAATTACAGTAGCCGCTCCGGACATATCGGCTTTCATATCCACCATGTGATCGGTGGGTTTAAGGGACAACCCGCCGCTATCGTAAGTAACGCCTTTACCCACAAGTGCGAGTTTAAAATTTACTTTAGCGGGTTTGTAATGCAGGACAATCATCAGGGGTTTGTTTGCGCTGCCGGACCCCACGCTAAGAATTGCGTTCATTCTTGCCTTTTTCAACGCTTCGAAGTTCATTACGTTTACTTTTACGTTAGAATTTTTAAATCTTTTTTTAACGCGTTTGGCAAGCTCCTGCGGCGTTAGGACAATCGCCGGTTCGTTTACCAAATCCCTTGTAAAATAAAGGGAATCCATTAGGCGTCGCGCTACTCTAATGGCGGACATTAAGCCAGCCGAATCCGCGTAAAAAACCGTATTCAGGTTAGAGGGTTTTTTCTTTTCGGATTTGTATTTGTCAAATTCGTAATTGCCAAGCAGCAACCCCTCGG
>JALWSN010000289.1:1801-7570 GCA_027080245.1 Ignavibacteriales bacterium
AAAATAGCTAGCAAATTTTTAACCTGAGAGCCAGACAATTTTGCCGGAAGGAAAGACATTGAATTTCTAAAATAATCGACGTTAACGGAATCAGGCTCTTCGATTAAAAAGAGGTAAAGGTTCCGAACCCCTTTGTTCATCGGGGTAAGCTCGAGCAAGTTTTTCTTAAAGTTAATGATTTCGGGCTTTAGCCAATCTTGAGGCAAAGCAAGTTTTTTAGACAAATCATTTAACTGTTCCGTCAAATTTTCTTTCACCAGAAAAGCAACTACTGCGGAATTTTCCTTAAGCTTAAAATTTAACGTTCCATCCGGCGTTAATTTAATATTGAAATACATTTTAAAGTTCCTTTTTTATTTTAAATATTCTTCCGCCCTTTCAATCACGCGGGGTAAATATTCGTTCATTTTCTTACCGTTAAATCTTGCGCCTGCGGCGTTCAAATGCCCTCCTCCGCCAAATTCCGCCGCCAGTTTGTTAACGGGAATATTTCCTTTCGAGCGGAAACTAATTTTAAAACCTTCGGCAAGCTCGTAGAACAACAGACCGATTTTAACTCCGTTAATTGAAAGCGTGTAATTAACAAATCCTTCGATGTCGCTTTCGTCGGCTTTAGTTTCTTCCAAATCTTTTTTAGTGATTACCATACTGCATATTTGCCCGTTATTATTGAGCGAAAGAGAGGTAAGCGCCTTTCCGAGCAATTTTAATCGACCCAAACTGCCCTTGTCGAAAAGCTGGTCGGCTACGAATTCGGAATCTACGCCAAGGCTTAAAAACTCGGCGGCAATTTTGTGAACTTTGGGCGTTGTCCTGTCGTAACGGAACGAGCCGGTGTCCGTCATTATTGAAGCGTAGAGCGCCTGGGCAATTTCAAAATTTAGTTCGGCCAAATTTGTTTTTTTAATCAGGTCGTAAATAATTTCCCCGGTGGCGGAAACGCGTTTGTCCGTAAAAGCCAAATCGTAAAATTCTTCGGGGTCTAAATGGTGGTCGATTACTATTTTTTTAGCTTTGGAAGCTTTGCAAACTTCCGTCATGCTAACCACGCGGCCAAGTACATTTAAGTCGAGGAAGAAAATCACGTCGGCGTTTTTAATTATTTCGTCGTGAGTTACCGGGAAATATTTTTCAATAACGTTTTGGTCATCCAAAAATTGAAGAGAGTAAGGCGTTGCGGAATGGTTAATTATTTTAACGTTTTTATTTTGTTGCTTCAGAACGTAGTAAAGCCCCATTTCAGAGCCGATGGCGTCGCCGTCGGGATTAACGTGAGTCGTAATAACAAAGTTGTCGTTGTTTCTAATTACGCTTGCCAGCAATTCAAAGTCAATCATTCAATCCTCTAAAATTAAGAAAGCAAATTTGCGAAAAAAAATTAATTTTTCATAATAAAAAAAAGAGGAAGTTTTAGCGAAAAAAAATTTGAAATCCATGTAGGAATTAATCGTCGGGCGGGTTGTTTACTTAATTCGCCTATTGGAATTACTGTGGAAACAGGAAGCGGGGAAAAATTTCCTCAAACCTTAAGCAATAATTCCGCTCTTATTTTCTGGGCAATCTTTCGATGTACGAGCTGTTGCTTAGCACTGCAAAGGAATTTTTGCTTCGCAGCTCTTCGAGCGTAAAGCTGTTCATGTAACTCATCGCCGAGCGCAAGCCGTCGGAAATTGCATTAATTACATTTTCCACGGGACCTTTGTAAGGAATCATCGTTTCTTCGCCTTCGATGAATTCGTTTTTCATTTTCACGCCAAAGGAAGCTGATCCACGGTATTTTTTCCAGAGTTGGTCGTTGTATTTAATTACCTCGCCAGGCGCTTCTTTCGTACCTGCGAGCATTCTTCCCAGCATCACGGCGTCGGCGCCAAGGGCAATTGCTTTGGCGATGTCGCCGGGACTCTTAATTCCGCCGTCGGCAATTAATGCAATGTTCAGATTAGCCTCTTCCCGCGCAAAGTAGACGTCGAGCAAAGAGGAAACCTGCCCTATTCCTATTCCCGTTTGAATGGAAGTAGTGCAAACGCTACCGCCTCCAATTCCAATTCGAACCGCGTCCGCGCCGGCGTTCACCAGATCTTTTAACGTGGAGCCGCAAGCAACGTTCCCAACAATTAACTTAACATCGTATTTGGTTTTTAATTCCTCGCATTTGTTCAAAACGGTAACGTTGTTGGCGTTAGCCGTATCGATGCAAATAATAAATTTTCTTTCGGCTAATTTTGTAATGATTTCTTCATTTGTATTCAAACCAATTGAAACGGCAGAGATGCGGCTCGTTAATTCCTCATTTTCCAATAATTCGTTCAGCGAAGAATCGAATCTGTTCAACACTCCAAGGCAGCCAAGCCTTTCAAGTTCCTCGGCCATTCGAATGCCCGAAACGGTATCCATCGGACTTGAAAGCACGGGCAGTTGCAAACGCTTCCCTAAAAATTCCGTAGCCGGATTAGCTTGAGCGCGGGATTTAATTTGTGAAATTTCGAAGGGGATTAAGCTAATGTCGTCGTACGTTAGTGAAAGTTTGTAATCGTTAAGTTCCTTGCGGGAATAAATTTTCATTTTTGATCCCTTTAACTTTTTATTGAAGATTCAATTTGGTTCAACAGAGCGTTCATTTTATTTATTACCGCCAAAACCGGCTGCGGCGAGTTCATGTCCACGCCTGCATCTTTAAGAATGTCTATTGAATATTTCGAGTTGCCAGCCTTTAAAAAATTCAGGTAATCTTTTACCGCAGTTTCTCCTTCAGTCAGAATTCTTTCCGAAAAAGCCTGCGCGGCGGCAAAACCCGTAGCATACTGGTAGACGTAAAAATTGTAGTAAAAATGCGGAACGCGTGCCCAAGTGTAAGTCTCCTCCTCGTCCACGATCATCGTCTCGCCCCAATATTCTTTGTAAAGCTTGCCGTAAATTTCGCAAAGATTATCGTAAGTAAGCGCGCCGCCATTCAAAGCTATTTCGTGAGTGATTTTTTCGAACTCGGCAAACCTCGTCTGGCGGTAAAATGTAGTAACGGCGTTAAGCAGGAATTTTTCCATCAGGAAAAGTCTTTCTTTCTGAGAATCCGATTTTTCAATCAAATAATTCAGCAGTAAAGCTTCGTTTGTGGTTGAAGCTATTTCAGCCAAAAATATTGTATAGTCGGCGTAAGGATAAGGTTGATTTTCAAGGGTGTAATAAGAATGCAGGCAATGCCCCATTTCGTGCGCCAACGTAAAAACGTCGTTAAGAGTGTTGTTCCAATTGAGCAAAACAAAAGGATGCAAGCCGTAAGTAGTGCCTGAGGAATAGGCTCCGCTGCGTTTGTTTTTTGTTTCAAAAACGTCCAGCCAGCGATTGTCGAAAGCAAAGCGCAATTGAGTTACGTAATCTTTTCCCAAGGGCTCAAGAGCCTTTAGAACTATTTTTTTGCCCTCCTCGAATTTGATTTTTTTTTGCGCCGCGGGGAAGAGCGTTACGTAAGAATCGTAAGGATGAAGCTCGTCCAGTTTTAAAACTTTCTTCTTGATTTCCGCCCAACGGTGCAGCGGCTTAAGATTTGCCTTCACGCTGACAATTAAGTTCTCGTAAATTTCAGTTGGAATGTTGTTCCCAAACAATGCCGCTTCCAACGTGGAGGAATGTTTGCGGGCTTTTGCGTTAAAAATGCTTCCCTTAATATTGCTTGAATACAAAGCCGCAAGAACGTTTTTGTGTTCGATGAAAGGCTTGTAGTAATTTTTGTAAACGCGTTTGCGGTAATCCCTGTTAGGGGAAAACAAAGCCGATGAGTAACGACCGTGCGAGAGTTGAACGGGCTCGCCGTCTTCTCCTTCAATTTCAGGGAATTTCAAATCGGCGTTTTCCAATAAGCTAAAAACTTCGTAAGGAGCGGAACTAATCGGCTGAGCCATTGCTAAAAGTTTTTCCTTTTCGGTATCGAGCGTGTGGGGTTTTAGCCTTTTTAAATTTTCAAAAAAATGAGAGTAAATTTTTAACCCGGGTTCTTCTTCAACAAATTTGAGTAATTGTTCGTCCGGAATTTTTTGAATTTCAGGCGCAAGAAACGAAGAATGTTCCGCAATTACCGCATGCAAGCTAACAACCCTGTCGTACCGGCCGTTAGCTTCGGAATTGGAAAGGTCCAAATCCTTACTAAGCATGGCGTAAAGGTAAACCTTGCCTAATTTAATGCCAATTTCTTCGTCGAATTTTAAGCATTCCAACAGGTCCTTTGCTGTAACAAGCTTTCCCTCGAATTCTTTAATTTTTTCGGAATTCTCTTTCAGCCAATTAAAATCTTTCTCCCATTCGTAAGGGCTTTTGTAGATGTCCGTTAAATTCCATTTGTACTTTTCTTCTATTTCTTCGCGCGCGGGAAGTGATCCGGCAAACGAAGGCGAACGGTAAAATAATTCATCTTTAATAGCGCTTAACATTTTGTTCCTCTTATTTTAAAAACCAAACTTCAAAAATATTATTTTACGGCAAATAGGCAAAATGTTTTTAAGGTTGAAGTAGAGGGAATACATCTATCCCACATTTGTCCAAAATAAATTAAATTAGAATGCATTTTGGACAAAAACTCTTTCTAAAAAATTCTATTTGCAACCAAGCACCCCATCCCAAACCTTTCCCCTCGCCGCGGGGAAGGGCTTACGTAATTCAATATTTGCACAAGTGTTAATGGGATGGGGTGGGAGGAAAGCTGATTGAAAAGGCGCTGATTTCGAGGCTTAACACTGATTTATTCCAAACTTTTTCCCAAGAATTATTCAAATATCACGGGTTAACTGTAAAAAAATAACGCTCTTAAAAAATTACCAGCGCAAAAAGGATTGCTAATATTAATGAAAAAAGAGTGCGCTCTAACCAGATTAGCAAAATTTCTGAAATTTTAATTGGGATTTCCGTGGAAAAGATGCAAGGAATGGAAGCTGAAAAAAACAAAATTGCCGAAACGGAAACTACCGCCGTCACGTACCGAGCCACAAGTGAAGCGCCGGCAACCAAAAGCGAAGGTAAGAACATTTCCGAAATTTCCAGCGCGGCGGCTTTTGAAATAAGCAGCGCGTCGGGAACGCCAAACAATTTAACAAACGGGTAAAAGGCATAGCCCAGGTAATCGAACAGCGGCGTGAATTTTGCAAGCAGTAATCCAATCAACCCCACGGACATTATTGAAGGCAAAATGGACATCGCCATTTTTAGTCCGTCCCATACGTTGCTGCGAATATTTCTTTGCAATGGCGGGGCTTGTTCAAAAGTTTTAATCCCTTCCCGCAGGGCTGTTTTAAGATTCGCGCCGCCTTCAAATTCATCTTTTTCTTTTTTTGAATCATCCTTTAAGCTTAACGACGGAATGCGAACGGTAATGGCGGTAACAATAAAAGTGATTAAAAGCGTGGACCAAAAGTAAATGTTCCATAATCCCATTAAGCCGGTTGTCTTAGCCACAATAATCATGAATGTTGCGGAAACCGTTGAAAATCCGGTGGCAATTATTGCCGCTTCCTTAAGGGAGTATTTCCCTTCCACGTAAACTCTGTTAGTAATCAAAAGGGCAATGGAATAGCTGCCGACAAAAGAAGCCAGCGCGTCCACAGCCGAACGTCCCGGCGTTTTCCAAATGGGCTTCATTATTCTGTGCATTAGCGTCCCAATGAATTCAAGCAAGCCGTAATCTACCAGAAATGTTAAAAAAATTGCGCCAACAGGAACAATTATTCCTACCGGGATTACCAATTTGTTAAAGAGAAAAGGCGTTAATTCTCTGGAAAAAAACCA
>JALWSN010000289.1:7580-22490 GCA_027080245.1 Ignavibacteriales bacterium
ACCAAAATGCCCAGCGCTTTTAAAAAAGAAAATATTTTTGTCGTCAAATCTTTTTTCCATTCTTTCGTAACGAAGGGGTAAATTCCCCCCGCTATTATTACTACAAAAGCATAAATGGCAGAAGCGGAAGGAAAAATATTTTTAATTGCAGTTACGATGTGATCAAGCGGAATTGTTGATTTGCCGTTAATATTGATTGGAACAAAGAAGACAAAAATTCCAATCAAGCTGTAAAGCGTAAATTTAACAATCGAAGATTTCTTCATTTACGGTAACCGAAATTTGAATTTTAAAAAACTTTTTTAATTCCTGTCAAAAGTTCACACAATTTTTAATTTCGTTAACTCACAGCCATCCGCAACTACTTTAGCTTTAACCTCAAGCTCCTATTTCCCCGGTTGTAATAGTTAGATATCTCTAACTTTTTTCTTCTTTGCCTTTTGCCATTCCACGCTTGCTTTTTTCCCAGAGTTTGTCCATTTCTTTTAGACTTGCATCGGCAACGTTCTTGCCGGCTTTGTGCAGTTCTTCTTCGATGAATTGAAATCTCTTAATGAATTTATTATTGGCTAACTTCAAAGCTTCTTCGGGATCGACGTTCAAAAATCTTGCGTAATTTGCAAGCGCAAAAAGCAGATCGCCAAATTCTTCTTTAATTTTTTTTGGGTCGTTCAGCTTCTCGCTTTCTTTTAATTCTTCGATTTCCTCTTCTACTTTTTCCCAAACATCTTTTTTGTCTTTCCAGTCGAAGCCTACTTTAGAAACCTTTTGTTGAATTCTAAAAGCGCGCTGCAGTTGGGGCAGAATTTTCGGCACTCCCTGTAAAACTGATTTTCTGCCTTCCTTTAGTTTAATCATTTCCCAATTTTCTTCAATTTCTTTAGGCGTGTCGGCTTTAACTTCACCGAAAATATGAGGGTGTCTTCTAATCAATTTGTCCGTTATCGAATCAATCACGTCGTTTATTGTAAATTCATTATTTTCTTCCGCTATTGCCGCGTGGAAAACTATGTGCAAAAGCAAATCGCCAAGCTCTTCTTTTAATGAACTAAAATTTTTCTCTTCAATCGCCTCAATCGCTTCGTAAGCTTCTTCCAGCGTAGCGGATTTAATCGACTCGTGCGTTTGTTCCTTGTCCCAAGGGCACTCTTTTCGCAAACGCCGCATTATTTCCATTAAGTTTTTAAATTTGTTTCCGCTCATAATTTAACTTTTAGATTTAATATTTAATTTACTAACCTTGTACATGCTAAACATTAAAAGCGCCACTCCGCTCCATTGTACAAGGCTTAGAATGTTCCCATGCACTAAATACTCAAGAACGACGGCGGTTAGGGGGAACGCCAATTCGAAAATTGTGGAAGCGGAAGCTGTAATGTTTTTTAGTCCGTAATAGTAAAGAAAAATAGCCGGTCCGCCCGTCGTAAAAGCAATAATTAAAAACACAATCGTTTGTGTGGAAGTAACTTTGGCAAAAGCGGGAAAGCTGTTGGCAAAGAGCGCAATTAAGATCATTAAAAGCGAACTAATTAAAAAACGGAGGTAAGTGCCCAATTCAAAAGAGACGTTTTTAAGCGCCCTTTTGCTAAAAACGGTGGAACTTCCGTAACTAAAAGCCGCCAGCAGCGCAAACAAAGCAGCGTAAAGCGTTTTGTCGCCATTGGTAAGAGCCGGCAGCGCAAATCCGAACGTCATCAGGTACGCGCCCGAAATTGCAAGCACCGCCCACACAAAAAACACCGAAGGCAATTTTTCTTTAAGCAAAAGCCAAGCTAAAAATAAAGCAAACAAGGGCTGAAGTTTTTGAATGAAAATCACAATCGACAGGTTGACGTAATTAACGTAAAATAAGGCTTTTGTGATTGCCATAGTTCCCACAGCCCCGCCAAATAAGGCTACGGCAAAGAAGGCAAACCAATCATTTAAGCTCAATGATTTAAGAGCGTTGAATTTTTTAATAAAGAAGGGAGTTAAAATTAACGTTACAATCGAGCTTTCAATAAAAACCACAAGCGGAACTGGCAATGTGTAAAGGGCGGGACGCAGAACAATCCCGTCGACACCCCACAGCATTCCCGCTAACATTACAAAAGCGGCGGAGATTGAAGCTTCGGAAAATTTGCTTTTTAAATTGTTCATTAAATAATCTTTCTAAAACAGTCACGAAAAATAAAAAGAATTGAGGCAATAGCGAAAAAAAAAGAAAATATTTTGGCTTGAGCATTGACCTTTTTTAATTTGCCTAATAAATTATGATTAGAAAAATAAAATAGTGGGAATTAACCGTGTCCGGATTATTAGTAATACCGTCCATCGACATTTTAAATGGCAGAACAGTGCGGGTTGTTCGCGGCATTGCAGAGCTGGGCGGCGGCGATTACAACAGCGATCCTGTTGAGATGGCTTTGATATGGCGGGCAGAAAACGCAAAAATAATTCACGTGGTCGATTTCGATTTTTCCCACGAACATTCGACAAAAAATTTAGATGTGGTTCGCCAAATTTGCTCGTCTGTAATAATACCGGTTGAATTCGGAGGGGGAATAAGAAGCCTTGCCGACGCCGAAATGGTTTTCGAAGCGGGAGTTTTTAGAATTGTGATTGGCTCGTTGGGCTACGACAATCCGGAGGAGCTTGAAAAAATTGTCGCTAAATTCGGCAATACCAAAGTCGTGGCGGCTATTGATTCCCTCGAAGAGAAAGTTGTAATCCACGGCAGAAAAATCAAAACAAACCTTTCGGTTTTCGATTACGCAAAAAGATTAGTAAATTTGGGAATTAACAGAATAATAATTACAGACGTTTCGCGCAACGGAACAATGAAAGGCCCGAACATTGATTTAACCGTAAAATTAGCCTCAACAGTTAACGCAAAAATAACGCATTCCGGCGGCATTGGCGGTTACAAAGATCTTAAAAACTTTATTGGACTGGAAAAATTAGGTGTGGACTCTGTAATAATCGGACGCGCCCTTTACGAAAACAAATTTCCCTGTCAGAAAATCTGGCGCATTGCAGAATTCGGATTATTTAATTAAAGGTGGAATATGTCAACAGAACAAGAACAAAAGCAAATTATTCGCGGAACTTTCTGGTCGAATCTTTTCAAAAAACCAACCGAATCTCAGGAACTTGAATCGGTTTTAAAAAGCATGCTTCCTTTCGAAAAACTTAACGCAAAATATTTGCGATTGCTAATCGAACTAATGCACAACCGGGTTTACGCAGAAGGAGAATACATTTTTTACCAAGGAGACCCGGGAATAGGACTTTACATTATTAGGGACGGCGAAGTCTCGATTGTTCAGCAAGAAGGGGAAAAAACGCAGAAGGAACTTACGCGGCTTGGCAGAGGCGATTTCTTTGGTGAGTTGGCAATGCTGGACGACGAGATCCGCTCGGCTTCCGCGGTCGCCGTTAAGGAAACTTCCGTTACGGTAATCTTCAAACCCGATTTGCAGGAATTTATTGAAAAATATCCTTCAAAGGGGATTCACATTTTGAGGGGATTCGCCCAGATGATTGCAATAAGATTGCGCAGGTTGAATAAAGATTATTCAGATCTTTACAATGAATTTTTAGAATTAAAACGGAGACTAAAAAATGAAAATCAATAACATTTTAGTCCCAATCGATTTTTCAGAGTATTCAATTAAAGCGCTTGAATACGCAATTGATTTCGGCTCGCGCTTCAACAGCAAGCTTTTCTTAATTCATGTGGTTGAGCCCCCTCTTTACCCCGCCGATTTTTCAATGGGACAGGTAGTTCTGCCGGAAGTGGACGAAAATTTCGTTTCGCGGGCGGAAGAGGAATTGGACTCGTTAATTAAAAATAAAATAGCTGGAAAGCTGCCGACTGAAAAGATTGTGCGAAACGGAAAACCTTTTATTGAAATAATAGAAGCAGCTGCGGAAAAGGACATCGACCTAATAATAATAGCGACTCACGGACACACTGGCGTGGAATATTTGTTATTCGGCAGCACGGCGGAAAAAGTTGTGCGGAAAGCACCCTGCCCAGTTCTTACTTTGCGCGATCCAATTAAGAATTTCAAATATAAAGGAAAGTTGGGTAAAGGATGAGTGAGATTCCCGGCGAGCTAAAAAAACTTGTCGAAAACAATACATCCGGCAGCAGGGAAATTTTAATTCAACTAAACGAAACGCTGCGCAGCTATTTCAAAGAATCAAAAAACAAAGAGGAATTACTCGATTATCTGACTAAAAATTTTAACGAATTTTCTGCAATTGTAAATTACCTGAAAGAATTGAGAGAAGTTTATAAGAAAAATCCTTCAGGACTGGAAAAATTTTTCTTGGACTTTTCCGTAAGGGAAAATGAAAACATTAAAATAATTTACGACAAAATTAAGCCTTATTTTACCGGAATTAAAAAATTTTTAACCCTTTCCAACAGCAAAACCGTAAGCGAAATTTTAATTAAACATTTCAAGGAAGGCAATAATTTCGAGGTCGTAGTTTCGGAATCGAGGCCGGCCTTCGAAGGAAGAATAATGGCGGAACTTTTAGCCGATACGGGGGTTAAAGTATTTTTAATTACGGAAGCTATGCTATCCGAATTTGCAAAAAAGTGCGACGCCGGAATAATTGGTGCGGATAAAATTCTGCCGGACGGCGGGATTCTTAATAAAACAGGCTCTTTAACATTGGCAATTGCTCTGAGATATTACAAAAAGCCGCTTTATGTTACGGCGGACAAATCGAAACGAACGGACGAAATAGCGCCCGAAATCAAAGAGTATTCACCGCAGGAAATCTACGACGGGGAAAAATCAGTGATTAATATCACAAATAAGTACTTCGAAAAAGTGGATGAGACATTAATCACAAAATTGATTACCGATTAATATTATATTGAAATGAAAATTTGAATAAGTTGAAGGAAATGAAAAGTTATACCGACATAATTACCCCAATGCCCTAAAACCCCAAACCCTGTGCCTTCACTTTACCCCGAAAGTGGAGGCACTTCCCTTCCTTTAAATTTCTTAACTCTTCTTGCACGGCTATTTGCCCGTCGTGATTTTTAATTTCGTTAAAATTAAAATCCTAACGTTAGGCTTAAATCGTACCAGCGTGGGCGGTTGAACCAGACTTTTGCCGTTGTAGCATCGTGGTTTGCGCCGTCGTAAGCTCTGATAATATTGTGATTATTGAACAAATTAAAAACGCTAAAAATAACGTCAATTTTTTTCAACGAAAACCAATTCGTCGAAATTTCGAGAGTTGAATGAAAATCAAACCGGTGGAAATCGGGCGCGCGCCAGGACTGAATTCTTTCTTTCGAATAATAACGGTCTACGGGATCAAATTGAGCAAAGTATTTCCCGTGGAAGAAAAACACGGGGTTTAAAACAAGAGTTACAAATTTCGTTATTTTTTTGTTTGCGAACAATGAAACCGAGGCATTGATTTGCGGGTAGTTCCCGACGTATTGATTTTTAACCTTCGAAACGAATTGAATTTCGGTTTGAGGTTTTCCTTCGGGTCTTACGGAAGCGTTAATATCGTTTAACCAAATATTAGAATCGTAAGAAAAAGCTGTTTCCAATCGAATGATTTTAGTGAACTTAAAATTGCCTTCAAGTTCCAAACCTTGCGAGCGCGCCTTTGCTCCGTAAATATTCATGTAATAAAAGCTGTAATCGTTGGGAGCCTGCCAGACGAACGTCATGGCTTTGTCCTTCCAATAAGTGTAAAACAAATTCAATTTCAATTGAGCGAAATTATTTTTTAATCCGTAACCCAATTCTACGGAAAAGACCCGCTCGTTTTTTACGTTTTTGTAAAGTTGATTAAAATAATTGTAAACGTTCATTGAAAGCGGAGCTTTGGAAAACCTTCCGATATTAAAGAAAAAGTTGCTTGTTTTGTTAAAGTTAAAATTAACGCCAGCCTTAATTGCGTAAGCAGTGAAGTTTTTCCAACCCGTTTCTCTCCGCGGGTCTGTAATCTTGTAATTGAAATAATCAATTCTGTCGTAAGAAGTCCCGCTTAAAGAAAAATTTAAGTAAGCATTAATTTTTTTTGAATTGAATTCCGCTTGAGCGAATCCTCCAAAGGTTCTCGCAAAGCTGTCGGCGTCGTAATCCACTTTGTCCCCCTGCATCAACATTCGTTTGGGATTGTCGTTAACGTTGCCGCTACCGATGTAATAATCGCCGCCAAGCAAATTGCCTAATGTGCTGTAATTTTCGGCTTTGTACAACGAGCCATCGACGCCGAAATTAAAGTTAACGTTTCCAAGCGAATACTTTAAATCCGAGCGAAAGGCAAGCCAATTGTGAATGTGGTAAGTAAACCTGAGAGCCTTAATAGCCCTGTGGAGCGTAGGGCTAAAAGTAGAATCAATGTTGTGAGAATTAACCTCCCAAACCGCGTCAAAGTTAATTTGACCCGAATTATTTTTGGGGAAGCCCGACCACGGGGGAACATGCCCGCCGCCCTTTCCGTGCGATAAATAAAGGACGTTCGTAAGGGTAACGCGGTTTGAAGCCCGCCAAATATGGTTAATTGTAATTGAGGGTTTGTTAAATACATTATCCCTTAAATTCAAAGGCTTTCCTCGCAAGTAACCCCAATCGGCATTGTAGCGCAAACCGTATTTTTGCCAGGTGGAAATTGTTTGGGGCGTTAGCCTTTGCCCGTGTTTTTGAGGCGAACCTAAAAGTTGGACTTCCAGAAAATTATTTCCAAACTTTCCGCTAATCGAAAAATAGTAAGTAAACATTTTAGCCCACGTTTGCGCGGCGTAACCGTTCCAATCGGCGTAACTAAGCAATCCTTTAACGCGCAGTTTATTATTGAAGAGCGGTTCAATAAAGCTAAGGGAAGTTTTTCTGAAATTGTCTGAAGCCGTTTCCAGCTTCAAATTTAGTTTGTTCCCATTTTCAAATCCGTTTGAAGTAACAATATTAACCACTCCGCCAATCGAGGAAGTGGAATAAGGCGTGGCGCTTAAACCCCGTTGGACTTGAATGTAATCAACGACGTCGCTTAAGTCCGCCCAGTTAGTCCAATAAATTTCGCCGTTCTCGGGGTTGTTAATTGGAATGCCGTTAATCATTACTGAGATGTCTGTTTGTCCGAATCCGCGAATTAAAATTCTATTGTCGCCAAAGCCTCCTCCTTCGTTGGAAACATAAACGCCCGGAACGCTTTCCAAAACATGAGTAACGTAACGCGCTCCCAAATCAGATGAAATCTCCTTTGCGTTAACGTTTGAAAACGCAACGGGCGTTTCGCGGAATTTTGCTCTTTTGCCCTTTACGATGGTCTCGCTTAATTGAATTAAAGAAGGACGCAGTTGAATAAGAAGAGTCAAATTTTTCTTTAATTCAAAGCGAATTGTCTTTTTTTTGAACCCAAGATAAGACACGGTCAAACGATATTCCCCCCTTCTTAAATTATTAAATTCAAACTCGCCTTTTAAATTACTGATTGTTCCGATTTTCAGTTTCCGGATAAAAATATTTGCGTACGCAAGAGGCGCGCCCGTTTTTTCGTTAACAATCTTGCCTTTAACATCAAACGTTTGCGCATGAAAAATACTGACTGAGATGAATAAAGCAAGAATAACTTTGAACATTTTAGCCATCCTTTCCGGTAAAAACCATTTTTTTGCATTATTAGATTTTCCTTAAAGTTGTTTAATACACTATTTGTTTTACAAATTGCACTATCGCAAAGCGCTCAGCCACAATTTATTAAATTTCAATTAAATATTATCTCTACCATTCAAATCTCGATTTCCCAAATCATTAAATTACTTTCTCTCATTTCTTAACTGCTACCTTAAACCTCATCCTGTCGCGAGCATTCTGTTGATTGCCAGCCGCGCTTTTTCAGCTACAGGTGTGTCTACTCTAACAACATTCTTTTCGTAAAGCAAAGCTTCGTAAACTTTTTCCAGCGTAGTAAGTTTCATATAATCGCAAACGGCATTTTCGCTTGCGGGTAAAATTTGCTTGCCGGGATTGTCTTTTCTCATTCTGTGAAGAATGCCGACTTCAGTTGCAATTACAAATTCCTTTGCCGGCGATTCGTTAACGTAGTTAATCATTCCGCTTGTAGAAAAAATGTGGATTGAATCGTCGTTAAACTGCAAGGACTTGAGCATGCAACTTGTGGAGCAACCACATTCCGGATGAATCAAAAATTCGGCTTTGGGATGAGCTTGTTTCTTTTCTTCGAAATTCACTTCGCCAATTTTTTCGTGAACGTGGCATGCGCCGTCCCATATTACAATATTCTCTCTGCCCGTTTTTGCCTTAACATAGGAACCCAAATACTTGTCCGGCAAAAAAAGAATTTCCATTTCGGCGGGAATCGATTCGACAATTTTAACCGCGTTCGAAGAAGTGCAGCAATAATCCGAAAGTGCCTTAACGGCGGCGGAAGTATTAATGTACGAAACCACGACCGCATTGGGATGTTCAGCTTTCCAGCGTTTAAGCTCGGCGGTAGTCACGCTTTCGGCAAGGGAACAACCCGCATTCAAATCCGGCAAAATCACTTTCTTTTCGGGCGAAATAATCGAAGCCGTTTCCGCCATGAAGTGAACGCCGCAAAAGACAATCAGCTCTGCCTCTGTTTTTGCGGCTTTCCGCGATAGCTCCAAGGAATCCCCAACAAAATCAGCTATTTCCTGAACCTCGGGCAATTGGTAATTGTGAGCGAGAATAACCGCTTTTTTTTCTTTTTTTAATTCGTTAATCTTAATTTTCAAATCGTTCATTTCTTCCTCCTTTCAATAGAATAACATTGAAATGTCCAGCGCTTTAACAGAATGAGTTAATTCGCCGACGGAAATAAAATCGACGCCGGCGTTTGCAATCTCCCGAATTGTGTTAATATTAACATTGCCGGAAGCTTCCGTTAAAACCCGACCGTCAATAATCCTAAGCGCTCGCTTTATTTCGTCGACGTTCATGTTGTCAAGCATAATAATATCAGGCTTTTCCCCGAGCGCGATTATTAAATCGTCAAAATTATTGACTTCAACTTCAACTTTGTATTTATTGCCGTAAGTATTTTTAACCAATCTAATGGCTTTGGCGATTGTGCCTGCAATTAGTATGTGATTTTCCTTAATTAAAACCATGTCGTAAAGCCCGAAGCGGTGATTTTCCCCGCCGCCAATTTTAACGGCGTACTTGTCAAGCGCTCTTAATCCGGGCGCGGTCTTACGGCTGTCGAGCAATTTGGTTTTTGTCCCTTTAATTTTCTCTACGAAGTTTCTTGTCTTTGTCGCAATCCCGCTTAATCTTTGCAGAAAGTTTAACGCCGTTCTTTCACTTTTAAGCAAGGCTTTTGCGTTGCCTTCCAATTGCGCAATTATTTCACCGGTTTTAATCAAACTGCCGTCTTTTGTGTAAGTCTTCCAAGTTACGCCCCCGCCGGCAAGCTCAAAAACTTTTCGGGCAACGTCCAAGCCGCACAACACGCCGTTTTCTTTTGCTACGATTTTTGCTTTTGCGACTTTTCCGTCGGGAACAATGGCGTTGGTAGTAATATCGCCTGCGCCAATGTCCTCCTCGAGCGCAAGTTTAATTATTGATAGAGATTTCTCCAAATATTCTTTGTTCATTTTCAATTTCTTTCTCAAAATAAATTTTGTGATTTTTAAATGTGTAATGTCCCTTAAATTCTTTTGAGGTTTCCGGAAATTCTTCCCGCCTGTGTGCGCCGCGGCTTTCTTTTCTTAGCAAAGCGCTTTTAAAAATCATTTCAGCCAACAATAACAAGCCTTCTGCTTGCATTGTGTTCAATTCGTTTTTTGTTTTAAGTTGTTCCTTTAATAGATTAATTTCTTCCAGTCCATTTTCTAATTCTTCTCCCTTACGTAAAATGCCTGCGTAATTTTCCAAAAGCTCAGCAGTCTGTTGTTTTACTTTCTCGAAAATTGGGCTTTGCTTTTCATCAATAGCTACAGTTGGAAAAGGCTCATCGTGTTTTAAAGGTATTGACCTACGAACGTTTACTGCATCATGCACGGCGCGCTCGGAAAACACAAGGCATTCCAGTAGGGAATTGCTTGCCAATCTGTTTGCTCCGTGAACGCCGCTCGAGGCGCATTCGCCGCATGCGTAAAGCCCTTGAATATTAGTTCTTCCGCTAACGTCGGTTTTAATTCCTCCCATTGTGTAATGCGCCGCGGGCGCTACCGGAATTAAATCTTTTTCAAAGTTCACTGATTGCGATTCAAGGTAGTTCACAATATTCGGAAATTTTTCCCTGATTTTTTGCGGATTCAAATGGCGCAAATCCAAGTAAACGCAATCGGCTCCGGCTTCTTTCATTTCATTAAATATTGCCTGCGCTACAACGTCCCGTGGCGCTAATTCTTTTAATACGTCGTACCGGGGCATAAACCTTTCCCCTTTTGAATTACGTAAATACGCTCCTTCACCCCGGACGGCTTCGCTGATTAGAAAAGCCTGTTCGCCCTTTGAATAAAAGGCTGTGGGGTGAAACTGAACAAATTCCATGTCGCGTATTTCCGCGCCTGCGTTGTGGGCAAGCCAAATGCCGTCGCCAACGGAAGTTTCGGGATTAGTGCTTCTTTCAAATATTCTGGAATACCCGCCCGTTGCCAAAATAACAGTAGGAGCAAGCAAATTAAAATTTTTGCCAGAATTCAATTTAACTACGCGAGCGCCAATTATTTCATTTCCGCGCTTTAACAAATTAGCGACAAAAGAATTGCTAAATATTTTTACATTTGGCGACTCGTTTACTTTTTTAATGAAATAAAGAGTAACATATTTGCCCGTGTTTGTGCCGTTAAGGTGCAGGACTCTTGGCTTTGAATGTCCTCCTTCCAGACTGAAAAGCAATTTGCCGTCTGAAGAATCGAAGAGTAGTCCTTCGGAAATTAATCTTTCAATAATCTCTTTGCCTTGAAATACAAGGGTTTCAACGGCATTGATGTCGCAAATGCCTCGCCCTGCAACTATTGTGTCGCGCAGGTGGTCTTCGGGATTGTCTTGCGCGTCTACCGCCGCCGCAATTCCGCCTTGAGCGTTGAAAGAGCTGCTTACCTCCAGCTTGCCTTTTGTAATCAGGGCTACGCTTCCGTATTTTGCGGCGTTTACCGCCGCGGATAATCCCGCAAGTCCGCCGCCAATAATCACAAAATCGAACTTAAACTCGTCAATCATTTCCTAAGCAATTCTTTCAACTTGATTTTTTTCGTTAACAAAAACTAATTTTGGCGAATGCCCGTTTGCCTCTTTTTCGTTGTAAGAGGCGTAACTTGCAATTATTATTAAGTCCCCTTTCTGAACTTTTCTTGCGGCGGCGCCGTTCAAAGTAATTTTACATTCCTCGCCGAATATTACGTAAGTGGAAAATCTTTCCCCGTTAGTAATGTTGTAAACGTCAACTTTCTCGAACTCCAGCAAGTCGGCTTGTTTACACAGCTCTTTACCAATTGAAATGGAGCCTGTGTAATTTAAATCCGCGCCGGTAACTACAGCGCGATGTATTTTTGATTTCAACATTATTCTATTCATTTACTTCCTCGTTAAGTTTGTAGGCAATTAAAAGTCCCTCCAACACCAAAGTTGGAATCACTTCGTCAAACAATCCTTCGTCTTGAAACAAAGAAGAAAAGCCGCCGGTGCCTAATATTATTGGCTTTTCTCCTTGGAAAGCATTAATGGTAATGTTCTTTGAAATTTCTTTTACAATTGCTTTCTGACCTTGGTAAAGCCCCACCTGAATGCTTTCGGTAGTAGTCCTTCCAAAAGGCTTGTCGATTTTGGCGATACTGACCCTCGGAAGCTTTGCGGTGCCTTTTTCCAAGGCCTCCATGGACATTCTGATTCCCGGTAAAATAATTCCTCCAAGATATTCTTTCTCTTTTGAAATTACGCAAAAAGTAGTGGCAGTACCAAAATCAATGACAACCAAGTTTTTGTTCGGAAATTTATTTACCGCAGCTATTGCGTTCGAAATTCTATCTGCTCCAACTTCAGCAGGGTTTTTGTAACGAATTTTAAGTCCCGTTTTTTTACCAGGCTCAAGCATGAACGGTTCGACGTCGAAGTACTTAATGCATCCGTTTCGCAGCGAATGATTTTTGTCTGGAACAACGCTGCAAATTGAAACGGCATTTACTTCCCCGGGGTTGAACCCGTTTTCTCTAATTACGCTTTTCAGGAAAACACCTATTTCGTCGGACGAAAAAGTTTCGCGCGTATTTTTGCGGAATTGCAAAACTAATTTTTCGTTCTTAAAAATTCCGCCGTAAATATGGCTGTTGCCTACGTCCAGGCAAAGAATCATTTTACCTCCATTAGTAATTTGGAAATTTCTTTGATTAAATCGTTGAGTTTCAAATTCTTCCGCGCTTCGCCGTTTGCCCTGTAAAACTCAAACAACTTTTGAATTCCGTTTTCCCTCCCTTCGATGCTGTTGAAGACCACCGCTTCTGACATTGCGAGCAATTTCTTAATTTCTTCTTCTTTCCTTTCGGAATTTGTTTTGTCTAAAAATTTAAAAGAGACTATTTGAACTTTTCTTTCTTTGGACCACTCTTTCAGTCTGTTTACTATTTTCTCGTTTTTACCGAAAGTAATTTTGAATTGCTTAACGTTCGAATCAAGCTTGTTTTTCAGGGGCAAATTAAGCTTGGTTTCTTCAAGTTCAATAAAATCGGGGCTAAAATCGCTTACAGCCGCAAGGTGAATTACGGCATTAAAATTCTCACTTGAAATTAAGTCTTTTAATTTATTTCTTAAATTTTTAAAATCGTGGAATTCAAAAATTCGAACGTCGAACTTTGGGTTTACAGCTCCCTGCGCTTTCAGCAGAGTAACGTTAAAGCCTTGCAAATAAAGGGCGTCGGCAAGCTCGGCGCTTGTTCTGCCCGTGGATAAATTGGAAACAAATCTAACCTTGTCAATTTGTTCTTTTGTGGCGCCGCCGGTAATTAATACCCGCTTGTTTTTTACTTCCTTTTTCCTCAGTTCGTTAAAAATGTAGCCGAAAATAATTTCCGGTTCCAAAAGCTTTCCCTCTCCCTCGTCCCCGCAAGCTAAATGACCGCTACCGGTTGGCAATATTTTAATTCCCCATTCTTCAAGAATTTTTAAGGAACGCCGCGTTGCCGGATGTTTCAACATTGCTACGTTCATTGCCGGTGCAATTAAATACGGCTTTTTCCAATCGTGCGCTAAGAAAAGGGAGGTAATCAGATTGTCTGCAATTCCAGCGGTAAACTTGTTGATTGTATTTGCGTCAGCCGGAACGACTATTGTTAAATCCGCCCACTTTACAAGATTAATGTGGCTCATCATCTTGCCCGGCTCAAAGGTGTCTGTAAAAACAGGGTTGCCCGTCAATCCTTCGAACGTAGCCGCGCCAACGAATTTAAGCGCTGATTGCGTTGCGGCAACTTTTACTTCGCAATTGTTTTGAACTAACCTAGAAACCAAGTAAGCGACTTTGTAAGCCGCAATGGAGCCTGTAACTTTTACTAATATTTTAAATTTCGACATTGTCAATTAACCTTACTTTTCCCAAATACGCCGCGCCGAACCTTCTGCCGTTCAAAGTTTCTACGTAATCAACTTTGAAACCGTTTTTTTTAAGTTCAAGTTTTACATCCGCGTCGCTTTTGTTTGAGCTTAGTAATTTGTAAAGTAGCGGGGCGCGTTTTCTTTCTTCTTTTGAAAGCCTTAAATTTCTTGAACTCATTGCAAGCCCGTCTTTCTCGCGCACAATCGGGCAAGGAACAATCTCCACGTCCATGAAAAACGCCTCCGTCATTCCCTTTACCAACTGTAATTGCTGGTAATCTTTTTCTCCAAAATAAGCCCTTGTTGGCGCGACAATGTTCAACAATTTCATTACAACCGTAAGCACTCCTGTGAAATGCCCTTCCCGGAAGGCGCCGCAAAGCTTCTTGCTAAATTCATTTTCCTGAACTTGGTAAGCGTAATTGTCGGGGTAAAGGGTTTCGTAAGTGGGAAGGAAAACGAAATCGACTTTTAATTCTTCAAGCAGGGCTAAATCTTTCTCGAGTAAAACCGGGTATTTTTTTAGATCCTCGGGATTGTCGAACTGTGTGGGATTAACAAAAATGCTCACAACGCTAATATCGTTTTCTTCTAACGATTTTTCAATTAAACTTAGGTGTCCGGCGTGCAAAGCTCCCATTGTTGGAGTAAAGCCGATTGATTTTTCTTTAAACTTCATTAATTCTTTTTTTGCTTCCTGTGGCGTTTTTAGTAGTTTCATTTAAAAGCTCTCCTTTTCATCAGGGAATTTTTCCATTTTAACATCGGTGTTGTAATAGTTAAGCGAATTAAGTATTACGTCGAAGCCGTTCAAATATCTTCTAAGAAATTTTGGAGTGAAAGCTTTGGTCATTCCGAGGACGTCCTGCAAAACAAGTATTTGCCCGGAGGTAAACTTTCCCGCTCCAATTCCGATTGTGGGAATGTTTAAAGTTTCGGTAACGTTTTTGGCAAGCGCGGCGGGCACCATCTCGAGCACAAGCGCGAAACAGCCAGCATTTTCAAGGGCTTTGGCGCTTCTTAAAATTGAGTTTGCCTTCTCCTTGTCTTTACCCTGCAATTTAAATCCTCCAATCTGGTGAACCGATTGGGGCGTAAGACCGAGATGCCCCATCACCGGAATTCCGCTTTTAACAAGGAATTCAATATCATCGGCAATTTCCTCGCCGCCTTCAATTTTAACCGCCTGCGCGCCAGCTTTGAACAATCTGTCCACGGCGTTCATTAATTCCTTGCGCCCTTTTTTGTGGGCAAGAAACGGCATGTCGCTAACTAAAAATTTCTCCTTCAATCCCCGTCGAACGGCTGCGGTGTGGAACTCCATCATTTCAATTGTGGCGTTAACCGTTGTTTCGAATCCGTG
>JALWSN010000290.1 GCA_027080245.1 Ignavibacteriales bacterium
CGCTAATTTTTTCAGAATGGAAAAATTAATTAACGCGTCCCCTTTCAGTTGGGAGTCGTCCGCTAAAGCAACCACTTTGACGGGAAATCCTCTGTTAACAAAATGCCTTGCCAAAGCAAAACCGTCTCCGGCGTTGTTTCCTTTGCCGGTTACAATTCCAATTTCATCCAGGCTATCCAAATCGGGAATGTTTATTACAATTTCATTGAAAATACTGAGGGATGCATTTTCCATCAAAACCACGCCGGGAATCCCCAATTCCTCAATGGCGTATTTGTCCGCCGCTCTTACCTGTTCGGTTGAAAATAGCGGTATCATTTTTTTAGCTCCCTAAAATTATTAAAGCACAAACCAAAAGCGTAAAACGCAACTTTTCAGTTCAAAGGAAAAGCATTTAAGGCGGTTAAACTACAAAACTACCGTAATACCGAAGTAATTAACTTCATTAATATGCTTGGGAAAACGCCGAAAATCAAAACAAAAATTCCCGAAACCAAGACGGCAAACATGCCGGGGTAATCGGTTTTTATTTCGAAATCCTCTTCTTCGTCCTTAAAATACATGTAAACAACTACTCTCAAGTAAAAATAAACGCTAATTAAACTTGCCGTAATTCCCACAAGAGCAAGATAGAGTAAATTTTGTTTAATGGCTCCAACAAAGACGTAATATTTACCGAAGAACCCTGCCAAAGGAGGAATTCCGGCAAGAGCAAACATGAACAACGCCATGAAACCGGCAAGCATAGGGTTCTTTTTGTGAAGCCCTGCAAAGGCTTTCAAATCCGTTTTACCGTCGTTTTCATCTTCAACAATGGCAATTACGCCAAAAGCGCCCAAGTTCATGAAGGTGTAAGCCGCCAAGTAAAAAATAATGCCCGCAACGCTGTAAACATTTCCTGCAGCCAATCCAATGGACATGTAACCGGCGTGAACAATGGAACTGTAAGCAAGCATTCTTTTAAGATTAGTTTGAGCTATTGCCACAATACTTGCGTAAAGAGTGGAAAGAATAGCTAACGTCGCGAAATAAGGGCGGAAGATATGTTCCGCTCCGTTAAAAGTAACAGGCGAAATTGCAAATATTAAAACGCTGAACGCCGCGGCTTTGCCAATAGTAGACATTAACCCCGTAACGGAAGTAGCCGCGCCCTGGTAAACGTCCGGCACCCACATGTGAAAAGGGAAAGCAGCAATCTTAAAGGAGAACCCCACGAAAAACAACCCCAATCCGATTACAAACAAAGGCATTTTTAACAATCTTGTAAAATTGTTAATAATGAAATTCAAATTTGTGTTTCCAGCCGAGCCGTAAATCAAACCTATTCCGTAAACAACAAAACCAGTGGCAAACGCACCCAACAAGAAATATTTAAGCGATGCTTCGTTAGCTGTCTTCTTTTTCCTGTTAATTCCGGCAAGAATGTAAAAATTAATGGACATCACTTCCAATCCAAGGAAAACCACAAACAGATCCAACGCTCCGGCCATTAGCATCATTCCCAAAACGGAAGAAGCAAGCAGAATGTAATATTCGCCGAAATTTGCGCCGTATTTTTTAACGTAATTAACCGAGCTCATTACGGCAATTAGCGCGCCGATACTAAAAATAAAATTGAAAAACGCCGCTTTGCCGCCAAGAGCAAGCATTTGGTAAAGATTGGAAGAAACGTTGATTTGCGCAAGCGAAAGCAGACTGTTTGCCAGAAACAGAACGCTAAAAAACGCCGGCAGAAGCGCTTTGCCTTTGGTTGTAAATATTTCAACTAGAATTGCGACAACAATTCCCGCGGAAAGAATAATAAAAGGCAATATTTGTAAAAATGTTGATTGATTCATAAGCGTTATTCAAAAAATAGTTCGTCTTCAGTAATTTCTTCTATTCTAAGTTTGTGGTCGTCGTCCAAAAGTAATCTAATTTTACGATGATTATTAAAATCGAAAACGTCGTTTCCCTTTTCCACAACAATCAGTTTTATTCCCTTGTATTTGGAAACCACGTCGGTTAAAAACTTTACTTCGTGGTAATAAATTTCGGTAAATTCGTCTTCAATTTTGTAGGAGGCGCCTTCGAGCGAGGAGCTGAAATCGTCCACTATTTCGTTTTCGAAAATTGCTTTAAGCACATGGCACTTAAAAGGCAGCAAAATTCTGTTGCCGAAATAGAGTCCGTAATCCTTGTTTTCCAAAACTTCGTTTAATGTTTTCATTTTAACCTCTCCCGTAAAAGAAGACTAACCAAATAATTGCAAAAATAGGTATTAGAATAGGAATTGCGTATTTGACAAAATAAGTAAAAAAGCTTGGCATTTTAATACCCGAACGCTCAGTAATAGATTTAACCATGAAATTCGGTCCGTTGCCAATGTAAGTAAGCGCGCCGAAGAACACAGCTCCAACGGAAATAGCAGTTAAATAAAGTGGGTCGAGAATTTGAAATTGGTGAACTTGCGCCGTCTGGGTAACGTCCAGATTGTACTTACCCATTGCCGCGCTCAGGAAATTAACAAATGTTGGAGTGTTGTCCAGAAATCCCGACAGCCCGCCTGTAGCCCAATAAAAAACACCTGCGTTTAATTTATTGCCGAGAACGTTGGCTTCGTGCGCAATTAATTGCAAAGCCGGAATCATTGTTGCAAAAATACCGACGAACAAATAAGCCACTTCCCTGATTGGTTCGAATTCGAACTCGTTTGCTTCAAGTATTTCTTTGTCCGCTCTTTTGTAAGAAAGAAAAATCACCGCAAACATTATTATTTCCCTAATGCCAAACGGTAAAGGTTCCAGCGACGGGACCCACGAGATTACGTTGGGATCCAAAAAGACCGAAACAACAATCACCACAAGGTAAAAGACATTCTTCGTTCCTTTGAATTCAATTTTCCCGTCGTATTCTTTTACATCTACATCTTTGGGCATATTCTGGGAATCAATCACGTAAAAAACAGCCAACACCATCAGAACGGCGGGCAACCAAATGTGCCAAATATGCTCAATGAACCAGAAAAAGTCGATGCCTTTCAAAAACCCTAAAAACAAAGGCGGATCGCCAATCGGGGTTAACGCTCCTCCAATGTTGCTAATCAGAAAAATAAAGAAAATAACGTGGTAAGGTTTAATTCTATCTCTGTTCAATTTAATGTAAGGACGAATTAGAACCATCGAGGCGCCAGTTGTTCCCAAAATATTCGAAAGAACCGCCCCGAAAAGCAGCATCACAACGTTAGCCAACGGCGTGGATTTTTTGTTGATGTTGATTAAAATTCCGCCGGAAGCCACAAACAACGAGCCGAGCAAAGCAATGAAAGAAATGTACTCCGCCAGCGTGTGCAACAAAATGTGAGTGTTCTTTAGTACCGCAATGTAATAAACAACGGGAATAATACCGAGTAAAATTGAAATTTTCGGGTAATGCTTTTCCCAAAAGCGGTGGTAAAAAAGCGGACCCGTTGCAATCATTAAAAGCAAAAGAACAAACGGCAGAACCATTACCGTAGGCGGAAGAGCGTGAACCGTTTCCGCAGCCTTTTCGCCTCCCTCCTGCGCGGTTTGCGCAAACAAAGGATTAGCAAAAAGCGCCGTTAAAATCAAAGCCGAATATTTCCACAATCTTTTCATTAAACCCCATTAAAGAAAATTAAACGTGAATGTGCTTACAGTGTGTAAAATACTTTCGGTAGTAGCGCTCGAAACCGAAAGGAACGTGCTCGAGTAAACGCCAATCCAAACAATGAAAATCACAATAGGAATTAAAACCAAAAGCTCGCGCGGCGTCATGTCCGTCAAGCCGTTTAGCTTTTCGTTGGTAACTCTTCCCCAAACTACCCTTTCGTACATCCAGAGCAAATATACCGCCGCAAAAATCACTCCCGTCGCTCCGAAAATCACAAAGTACCAGCTGTCAAGAACTTGCGATTTGAACGAGCCCAAAAGAATCAGAAACTCGCCCACAAAACCGTTCAAGCCAGGCAATCCAATTGACGAAAGCGAAACAATCATTAAAAACGTAGCGTAAACGGGAACAAGCTTTGCAATGCCGCCGTAATAGGAAATTTCTCTTGTGTGAGTTCTTTCGTAAATAAAACCTACTAACAAGAACAACGCTCCCGTAGAAAGTCCGTGGTTAATCATTTGAATAACTGCACCTTGAATTGATTCCGGCGTAAGAGCAAAAATACCAAGTACAATAAATCCAAGGTGCGAAACGGAAGAATAAGCCACCAATTTTTTCATGTCCTTTTGAACCATTGCAACAAGCGCGCCGTAAATAATTCCTATTACCGCAAGAATAGAGATAACGGGCGCAAACTGAACTGTTGACTGCGGGAACAACGGAAGACAAAAACGAATCATGCCGTAAGTTCCCATTTTTAGCAGAACGCCCGCTAATATTACCGAACCGGCGGTTGGCGCTTCAACGTGAGCGTCCGGCAACCACGTATGCAGCGGGAACAACGGAACCTTGATTGCAAAACTAATGAAGAAAGCAAGGAACATGTATTGTTGAATTTCATGCGGCACATTCGGACCTACCCTGTAAAGCTCAACAATGTTAGTAGAAAAGTAACCCAACTGATGCGAGGCGTAAATAGCCAGCCAAATAATTGCCACCAGCATCAGCAGACTTCCAGCCATTGTAAATAGGAAGAATTTTACCGCCGCGTAAATTCTTCTTCCGCCTCCCCAAATTCCAATAATGAAATACATCGGGATTAACATCGCTTCCCAAAAGACGTAGAAGAGGAACAAATCGAGCGCAATGAACACCCCAATCATCGCCGCTTCAAGAAAGAGCATGAAAAACGTGAAGAGTTTAACGTTCTTGGTAACGCTTTTCCAACTTGAAATTAAAGTCAGCGGCGTAAGGAATGTGGTCAACAAAACCAGCAGAAGCGACACCCCGTCTATTCCCACTTGATAGGAGACGTGAAGGCTTTTAATCCATTTAATCTGATGCAAAAACTGAAAAGTGGAAAGCGAGGAATCGAACTGGTAGTAAATAATTAAGGAAACAATAAAAGCTACAACGGAAACAAACAAACCAAAGTAGCGAATTGCCTTTTCGTTCTCCTTTTTGAAGAAGAGCAAAATTACGCTTCCCACAATCGGGATGAATAATAAGTATGTTAGCAAATAACTTTCCATAATTTAAAAGCTCGCTAATAACCAGAATAATAAAATCGCAATTCCCGCAAGCATTACAACAGCGTAGGATTGCGTGAACCCGTTTTGTATTTTTTTGAATATTTTCGAAAATTCTTCAATAATCGCCGCGACGCCGTTTACAAATCCGTCGATAACGCCCACGTCAAAAAATTTCCAGAGCAGTTTTTCGGAACCGTTTTTAATCGGCTCGATTACGGCTGCGTCGTAGAATTCGTCCACGTAATATTTATTAAGCAAAATCAAATACAGGGTCTTGAATTTGTTCGCCGCTTTTTCGGCAATGTCCTTCCGCTTAGTGTAAATGTAATAAGCGGCGTAAATTCCCGCCAAAGCCAGCACAATCGAAACGGTCATTAATGCAATTTCCGTCGAATGCGAATAAACGCTAAATTGACCAAGTCTTATTTTTGCCGGTTCGAACACCGGTTCCAGCCAGTTTTCGAAGGCGTTACCGCCCTCGCCCGAAAACACCGTGGGAATGCCCACAAAGCCGCCAATAACGGACAAAATACCAAGCACAATTAATGGAATGGTCATTACTTTAGGGGATTCGTGCGGATGTAAATCCAATTTTTTGAAATTCTCCTCGCCGTAGAACGTAAGCGAAACCAACCGGAAAATGTAAAACGCCGTTAGCAAAGCGGTAAATGCGCCCAATCCCCAATAGAACCAATTGCCGTGAGCGAAGGACTGCCAGAGGATTTCGTCCTTGCTGAAAAATCCGGAAAAGAGCGGGAAGCCCGAAATAGCAAGCGAAGCCATTAAAAAAGTCAAATAAGTAACGGGCATGTATTTTTTCAATCCGCCGTATTGCCTAATGTCCTGAATTTCGTGCATTGAATGAATAATTGAACCGGCACCCAAAAAGAGCAGGGCTTTGAAAAATGCGTGCGTCATTACGTGAAAAATTCCCGCGGCAAACGCGCCAACTCCCGTAGCCAAGAACATGTAGCCCAGCTGGCTTATTGTGGAATAAGCAAGCACTTTTTTAATGTCGTTTTGAACCAATCCGATGGTAGCCGCAAAGAAAGCTGTGAAGACGCCAATTACAGCCACTACCGTCATTATTGCCGGGGCGGAAGCAAAAATAATCGAAGTTCTTGCAACCATGTAAACGCCCGCCGTTACCA
>JALWSN010000291.1:0-1163 GCA_027080245.1 Ignavibacteriales bacterium
GCTATTAAATATAGCTTTAGCTAAAGTTAACCAGTTATTCATTTCTTACCTTTTAATCAAGTTTTAAATTTTCAGGTAGTTTTTCTCTTCTTTCAATATCTGTAAGATCTTCTTTTTCCCTAACAACTTCCACAGAACCATCTTCCATTACCATAACAACATTTGGTCTATATTCTATAAATTGCATCCACTGGGTATTGTTATATGCACCTACAGGTGAGAATATTAGTCTTGTTCCTCTTTCAAGGGGTGGAAGTAATGCAGATTCATCTAGAATATCAATATTCATACAGAGTGGACCATAAACAACAGAAGGTTCATTTGCTCCTACAACCTCTCTATCAAGCTCTATATTAAATTTGTACCAGAAGGCAGTAAATAATAGATTTACTCCAGCATCTGCAATATATGCCTTTCTACCATCTGGAAGTCTTTTAGACGCTTTTACTGTAGTGATTAAATATTCGGCTTCATCTATTATTGCTCTTCCATTTTCTAAAATAAGTTTTGGAAAATCTCCCGGCTTTAAGTTATCGTATAGTGCCTGACATACCTTTTCTGCATATTCATCAACAGAGGGTATTAAAACATCAGGAGGTAGATATGTTCCTTTTAACCTATTTTTAGAAGGTAATCCACCACCAATATCTATAAACTCTATGTTGTAACCAAACTTTTCTTCTATTTCGTATTTGAACTTAACCATTTTTTCAACTTCTTTTGCATATGCTTCAGGTTCTATTATAAAAGTTCCTATATGGCAGTGAAGTCCTGATAATATTAATTTTCCACCTGCTTTAATTCTTTTAACTGCATCTAAAGCCTGCCCTGATTCAAGATTAAACCCAAATCTACTCCACTGTGGATGTATGCCTGTATCCATATTAAGTCTTATACCTACTTTTATCTGTTTTCCAAGCTTTTCTGCAACTTTTTCAAGGTCTGTGATTTCATCAAAATGGTCTATGTTGATAGTAGCTCCTTCTTTAGCTGCAATTTCTAAAGCTTCTATAGGTTTATGAGGACCATTAAAGATAATATCTTCTCCTTTTATACCCATCTTTCTTGCTTTCTCATACTCAAATGCAGAAACTACTTCAGCTATAGCCCCTTCTTGATGTAAAACTGCACATACAGCTTGAAGATAATTTGTTTTGTAAGAC
>JALWSN010000291.1:1173-1500 GCA_027080245.1 Ignavibacteriales bacterium
TCTTGATGCGTAAGCGTTATATATCTTTCTGTAATTTTCTCTTAGTTTCCTCTCAGAAATCACAAAAAGAGGTGAGCCATATTTTTCTACAAGCTGGTCAATAGATACACCATCAATATCCTTCCTAATTTTTCTTGCATAGTAAGGAGAACTTCCAAACTTATTCATAAAACCTGTTTCAATTTTTGTTATAACCGGCTTTTCATATACTTTCTTCATGATACCTCTCCTTGCATTGTTAGTTCTTGAAATTTAGTCATATGTTCAGCTAGCCTACTTGGAGGTGGAAGGACAAAAATACCAGTTAGCGCACAGACAGTTAAACGT
>JALWSN010000292.1 GCA_027080245.1 Ignavibacteriales bacterium
TGCAGAAGCATAACTGCCAAAAGCATAAGAGTAAAGGGAAAGCATTATCACATAACTGGCAAGTAAAAGGGTGTTAAGGTAAGCAGTAAAAATATTATTACCAAATGCCCTTACAAGATATTCAACAGTCCCGCCTTCAGATGGATATCTAACGGATAATTTTGCATAAGAATAAGATGTTAAAAGTGCTATTATCCCTGCGAAAATAAATGCTACAGGTGCAGCTCCTTTTGCAAGAAGAATTGTAAGTCCAAGGACTGCAAAAATTCCTCCACCAATCATTCCACCTACGCCTATTGAGTATGCTTCCCAAAAGCCAATTTTCTTCATTTTTTTATCCATCTTTTGATAAATTTAAGATTGTTCAACTTTCTCTCCCATTTCTTTCTTCAGCCATGTAAAATGTCCAGGAGCAAAGAAGAACTTTTTAGACCAGTACATTTTTAAAATTGCCATTTTTACAGCATCATTAAATAAGAACCATACCATTGCATATCCCCATATAAATAATGCCCAGCCCCAGCCAACAGGAGTTATAAGACCAAAACCATAAACAGCTATAATTGTTCCAAGTACTCTTGTACCAAATGTGGCAACAAAAAGGATTGGAGAAGGCCACGGTTTTTTCCAAAACCAATCTTTTATGCGGGTATTATAAATTGTACCGTGTCCAGCAACAACTAGTTTTGTAAAGATTATAGATTGGATCAAGTCCTGCGGTAATTTCCAGTACTCTTCAAGAAGAACATAAAGAGTAAAAGAAGAAATAACACCTGCTACACCAAGCCAGAAAGCCATTATATTCATCTCATACATATCCCACCGGACAGGTTTGGGAGATATTTTTGCATTATCATAGGCAATTGAAAGAATAGGTATATCGTTCAGTAAAGCTAAAAGAATAATCATAAGAGCAGTAACAGGATAAAATTGGAATATCATAATAGATAAAGCCATAAAGAAAACAACCCTGATAGTTTCAGCAATTCTGTATATTGTATAGGCTTCCATTCTTCCAAATATTTGACGGGCTATTTCTATAGCTTTAACAATAACCATCAATCCAGGGGCAAGTAAAACGAGATCTGCAGCTGCTCTAGCTGCATCTGTAGCATTTGAAACTGCGATACCACAATCTGCTTTTCTAAGAGCAGGTGCATCATTTACGCCATCCCCTGTCATTCCAACAATATGATCAGCTTTTTGAAGTTTATCAACAATAAAATATTTATCTTCAGGAAATACTTCTGCAAAACCGTTTGCTTCTTCAATTAATTTTATAATTTCAGATTCATGTTTTTTCACAATTCCAGTAGGTAGTTTTACTTCTTCTAATTCTTTTTTAACTAATTCTGTAATTTTTTTTGCTCTTTTTTCTGCTTCTTCTGGAGATAGTCCCTCTTCAACCTGAAGTAAAGCTTTTGTTATGACTTCTGCCAAGATAATGTATTCTTCATAACTTTCTCCGCGCAATTCCCTTGCACTGTAAAGTTTGTCTCC
>JALWSN010000293.1:0-710 GCA_027080245.1 Ignavibacteriales bacterium
TTCTATGGAGTGAGGTTGCCACGAATTCACGAATGAAAACGAATATTCGTGTGTTCGTGACGTTTAAACTTAAAAGTGCATACCGCTTTTTTGGTATGGATAAGCATTAAAAGTGCCTGTTGCAATGGCTACTAACTCATTGTTTTGGTTAAAGATTTCACCTTTAGCAATGATTATTCTTTTTCCGGCAGATATGACCTCTCCTTTTCCTGTTAAAACATCTCCTTTAAAAGCCGGTTTAATGTAATTGATTTTAAACTCTACCGTTGACACCAAAGACAAATTTTTAGCCGACATTGTTAAAGCCGCCACTCCCATAATACCATCCATATATCCAGCAATTAAACCACCATGCGCAGTTTTGGGTGTAGCCAAATGATGAGATTTTACTTCTAAACTATATTCACATTTACCATCACCAAAAGATAACAATTCCATGTCGTTAAACCGACCAAATTGATTGGTTTGTTGGTAAATATCAATTAAAGTTTTTTCAAAGTTTTCCATGGTACAAAAATAAGTAACTTTATTGGAATGAAGTTAAAAATATCTACCAATAATACTATACTTTTACTTCCAAATAAACAAAGGCACATCCGTATGCATACTAATTTTTTTAGTCACGGAATGGTGAAAAATATTTCTGATAAAACCTCTGTTTTTTGGTACTAATGCAATCATATCAAAATTATTTTCGTGGGCAAACTCTA
>JALWSN010000293.1:720-1500 GCA_027080245.1 Ignavibacteriales bacterium
AAAATAGTTTCTTCCACATTATCATTTTCTAAAACGTGAATATCTACTTCTTTTTTCTCCATTAAATCTGAATACGAGATGTCCTCTAATCTTTCAAAAGATTTAAAAACATGTAACAAATCTATTTCGGCATTAAAAAGTTCTCTTAAACCATCAATTATTTTGTACTCTAACTTTAAACTCTCTGAAGTAAAATCACTAGACAATAAGATATGTTTAGGTGGTTTAATTTTTGTTTGGTGAGGTACAACAATCATTTTACACTCAACATGTTTTATAGCATCAGCTGTGTTACTTCCAATTAACACTTCTTTAACTCCTGAAGCACCTTTTGTACCTAGAACTAGCAAATCATAATCATCAACTTCTAGCTCTTCTATAATGGTTTCTGAAAAATATCCCATTTCAACTTTACCCTTAATATTTTTGTCAGGAAAAGCTTTATTTAATTCTTCAATATAAGCATTCATTCTTTTTTCACCTTGTTCTTTTAACTCAAGGTTAACATCAACTACCATTGTTGCTCCTGCTTGTTGAAGGTAAGTAATATGTAGTAATGTAAAACTAGCTTTTGGGAAATTAGCAATAGCATAATCTAATGCAACTTTAGCATTGTCAGAAAAATCGGTTGGAATTAAAATTTTCATAACTTATATTTTTTATAAAGTTAATTAAAATAGTTTGAATTAAAGTTGATTAAAATCAAAATTTATACATTCAAAAGTCATACTTTTTTTTTTACTTTTCAGATTGTTCCCCTAAGATTATATCATTCTAGAT
>JALWSN010000294.1 GCA_027080245.1 Ignavibacteriales bacterium
GAACTAAACTTCACTTACGAATCAAAAACTTTGAAGAGAGCTGAAGTTAAAAATCCCAAAGCCCGTATTCTTTGCGTTGACGACGAGGCTGTAATTCTGGACAGTTTCAGAAAAATTCTTGTAATGGATGGCTATTCCGTGGACACCGTTGAAACGGGAAAAGAAGCCATTGGCTTGATTCAAAAGCATTCCTATGATTTTGTTTTTACGGATTTGAAAATGCCGGAAATGAACGGCGTGGAAGTTACCAAACAGGTTAAGCATATTCGGCCTGACATCGACGTTGTAATAATAACCGGTTATGCCACGGTCCAAACCGCGGTGGAATGCATGAAGCTTGGAGCAATGGATTATGTGGAAAAGCCTTTCACCGAGAAAGAATTGCTTGAATTTACCGGGAAATTATTAATTAAGCGCGAGGAGAGAATTAAAAAAACAATCGAACCGAAAGTTTACATTTCGAACGTTGGCAATATTTTAGGATTTAGCGGCACGGGCTTTTCGATTCCCGGCGGAGTGTTTATTGCTCCAAACCATTGCTGGATAAGCGTTGAGGAAAACGGAAACGTTCGAATGGGCATCGACGATTTTGCAAAAAAACTAATTGGCGCAATAGACGCTATTGAATTGCCGAACGTAGGAATGACTGCCGTTTACAACGGTCCTTTGTTTTCCGTTCGCCGTGGAGAAAAGACGGTTAATTTCAATTCCCCTTTCAAAGGCAAAGTTGTAAAAATTAACAAAGTTTTAAGAACAAAAACCGAGGCGCTGGATTATTCCCCTTACGGAGATAATTGGCTTTGCATTATGGAAGTGGAAAACCTTGACGAAGAAATTAAGAAATTAAACATTGGTAAAAGCGCCGTGGCTTTTTACCGGGAAGAGTTGAAGAAGCTGGAAAAATTACATTTGAAATTCGGAATGGAACGCAAAGAAGAAAGAACTAATTACGTCACAATTGGCGAAATGAGTAAGGAGAAAAACATCGGTTGGGAGGAGTACGTAAATAATTTTTTCAAATTAAAAGAATAGAAATCGATTAAACACGCTTCAATGAAACAGACAATAGTAATTTTTAATTACTCAAAGGAATGGTTACAAATTACGAGATATCCCGCTCCGTTCGGTTTGACAAGAATGTTTTTTTATTAAACTGTCGTTTAGAAGGAGCGCCGTTTTAAGTGCGACTAAGAAATACCGCTTATTCTGGAATAAAAATATGAACGCATTAAGCAAGCGCTTAACTTTAGCTTGGAGAATTCGGCGGGAGAATTATTGCAAAAGTAGAAATGTTCTTTCCCAAAATGCCCGTAAAATGAATTTATGAATTTTTTTTCATTTTGTTTAATCTTTTTTAAATCAAATAATTTTTAAATAGTTCAATTAAATTTTTATATTTAACGATAGTAAAAATTTTCGTTTGTAAAATAACTATTCAATCCAACTACAGGAGGCAAAATGAAATTATTAAAATTATTCGCGGCTTTTTTGTTTCTTTTTTCCTTTGCTTTAGCCCCTTCAACTTTTGCTCAAAAGAAAGCTCATAAATATGTTGGGACTAAGAAGTGCGGCATGTGCCATCGTTCCAAGAAAAGAGGCGGACAATATCAAATTTGGAAAGCTTCCGCTCATGCAAAAGCTTACAAAACTTTGCAGACGAAGGAAGCCGACAAAATTTCGATGAAACAAGACGGTAAAAAAGCAGTAGACAATCCCAAATGTTTAAAATGTCATGCTACCGGTTACAACGTAGCGAAATCTTTGCTGACTAAATCCTTTAAGATTGAAGACGGCGTTCAATGCGAAACGTGCCACGGTCCTGGTTCGGATTACAAGAAAATGAGCGTAATGAAAAACAAAAAGAAAGCTATTGCGGCGGGGCTAAAAATGTACGCTGATCCCGGCAACGAGCTTTGCGTTAAATGTCACAATCCCGAAAGTCCGTTTTACAAAAAATTTAACTTCGAAAAATTTTGGGCAAAAATTAAACATCCGCTACCTAAAAAATAAAATTTCGGAAATAGCATGAAAAAATTGATTGTTATTTTAATTTTTGGCGTGCCGCTTTTTACAGCGGCACAGTCTCTTAACGGCTACTTTTCCTCCTCGGTTTACAGTTTTCAACGTTACCAATCGCCCGCCGAGTCGAACGTATATGTTCGAACTTTTCAGCAGCTTTATCTTAATTTTTCGCGCGGCAATTATTCCCTTAAAACGAAATTGAATTTTGAAGGGGACGTAAAAACGCCTCTAAAGGGCGATCCTCGGCTCAGGTTTTACAGCTTGTATTTCGAAGCGCGAAAAGTTCTTGGTTTGATACGCGTTCGGGTTGGCAGGCAACCTTTGTTCAATAGCGTTGCAGGCGGCTTGTACGACGGCTTGAACCTACGTTTGAGGAAGTACGGCTTCGAATTAACAGGTTACTACGGAGGCAACGTTCCGGCTTACCAAAAACTTGCTTTAACCGATTCGTGGAATAACGATTTTGTGCTTGGCGGAAGCTTGAAATACCGCGGAATTAAAAATCTGATTTTGGGCGTAAGTTACATCGACAAAAATTTCAAGCCCGTCGAATACACAACCGAAAGGCTGGACAGTTTGTTCAATCCCATTCAATATCTGGTCAGGAAAAATTCGAATCAATACGAATATGTTTCATCGGAAGCCGGATATTATTTGGGCGAAAACTTCCGAGCGAACGCGCGTCTGGATTACGATTTGAATTTTGAAAAAATTTCAAAAGTGGAATTCAGCGGAAGGGTAAAAGCTCTTAAAAATCTGGACGTCGATTTTTACTACAATTACCGAGAGCCGAGAATCCGTTACAATTCAATTCTTTCCGTGTTCAATTACGGCAATACGCAAACCGTGGAGGGCGGATTGAGTTACAAATTGAACGAATTCCTAACGTTCATAGGAAAGTTCGGTTATGTTAAATACAAAGACGACAATTCTCAAAGAGTGACCGTTGGTGTTTACACAAGCTTTGGCAGCGTGATGTACCGAAAGAATTTAGGGTTTGCCGGCGAACTGGACGCTATTTCAGTTTCCGCCGCAAAATCCCTGCTGAAAGGCAGGCTTACACCCACATTCGGATTTTCTTATTCTGAGTACAAGCTGTCCTTGGAATCAGCCAAGAACAAACTTGTAACCTTAATTGCTGGATTAAATATTCGTCCGTGGAAAACGTTTTCCTTCGACGTTCAGGGGCAATATTTGAGCAATAAATTTTACAATAACGATTTTAGAATTTTCCTTAAAGTAAATCATTGGTTCAACACAAAATTGAGTTTGTTTTAATATGAAAACTAAACGAATAATTTCAATATTTGCCGCTTCGTTTGCTTTGCTGTTGTTATTCTCTACTGTTAAATATTCGCAGGAGGAGCACAATCCCGCAAAGAATAAAACGCTGATTAAGTTTACTCACAAAAAACATTTATCGGAGGACATAGGCGCTTCTTGCGTGGACTGCCATTCCAAAGCGCCGGAGGCGGAAACTTTAAGCGCGGATTTAATGCCTACAATGGATGATTGCGGTCAATGTCACGACGTTGAGGACGACAACAATTGCAAATTGTGCCATTACGATGATGTTTTTGAACCTCTTGAAACGATAAATTTCACTGTTAATTTCAACCACAAATTGCATGTAGGCAAACAGAAGTTGGAATGCCAAACATGTCACAAAGGAATCGATTCGGTTAAGTACGCCTTCCAGGCGAAAGATTATTTGCCGCAAATGACTACTTGCACACAGTGCCACAACGAAAATAAGAACGCGCCAACGGCTTGCTCAACTTGTCACGTAAACAACGTGGCGAATCTTATTCCGGAATCGCACAAAAGCGCGGACTTTTTAGCAACGCACCGCTTCGAGGCGGAAGCCAACGACGCCACCTGCTCAAGCTGCCATACGGACAATTTCTGTGAAGATTGCCACGTAGCCACAACGCGCATAGACGAAAAGAATACGGTAAAAGATTTCTTTGCGCCTTACGCGGCTCACAATTTTAAAGCGGGCTTGAAGCAGCAGAAAATTCAAAGGGTTCACAGTCTCGATTTCATTTACACGCACGGCATCGACGCCACAAGCGACCAAGCCGAATGCCGGACATGTCACAATACGGAAACGTTCTGCGTGGCGTGCCACCAGTCCACGCCAGGCGATTTTTCCGCTTCGGGCGTAATGCCCGAAAGCCACAAGTCGCCTAACTTTACTACTCTTGGTGTTGGTTCGGGCGGAGGAGAGCACGCAATATTGGCTCAGCGAGACATTGAATCCTGTGAAGCCTGCCACGACACTCAAGGCGCCGATCCCGTTTGCGTTAAATGCCATGTAGACAACGACGGAATAAAGGGAACAAATCCGAGAACGCACAAACCGGGTTTCATGAAAGACGTACACGGGGATTGGCATTACTCGGACGGCTCAGTTTGTTACACTTGTCACATCACCGCAAGCGCTTCAACCGGCGTTGCCGGCGTTGGCTTCTGCGGTTACTGTCACGGAAATAAACCGAATTAATTAATCAGGGAAAAAATGAAAGAGATTATTAAAATTCTACTTGCTTTTATTTTAATTGTCGCTTTTGCCTCGTGCAGCGATTACACGTCCAACGCTCCGGCGCCCGAAAGCAAAGGAGTTCACCCGGAAGGCTGGGCTAACAGTTCAAGCGCGGAATTCCACGGCAAATATTTGGCTGAAAATAATTTTAACGTCAACCTTTGCAAGCAATGCCATGCGGCGGATTTTTCCGGCGGAATAACGGGGCAAAGTTGTTTCGAGTGTCATTCTTCAAAAACATTGATTCAACATCCCGAGGGCTGGGCGGACAAAACCAGTCCGAACTTCCATGGAAATTTTCTGCGTAAAAATAATTTCGATTTGAACATGTGTAAGCTTTGCCACACGCCGAATTACACCGGCGGCATTACGGGCAAAAGTTGTTTTGAATGCCACACACAAAAAGCCGGACCGGAAGCTTGCAACACTTGCCACGGCAATTTCAATGATCCGAATCAAATAAATCCGCCGCGAGCGGTAAATGGGGATACAACCACAACCTACCGCGGTGTTGGTGCGCATCAATCGCATTTAACTGAAAGCGAAATCCGCAACCCGGTTGAATGCCAGAATTGCCACATTGTGCCTAAAACTTTCGGGGACAAAACCCACATCGACGGCACGCCGCACGCCGAGGTTACTTTCCACGGGCTTCCTTTAACGCAAGGCGACCATCCCGTTTACGATTCTAATAAACTGCAATGCTCTAATGTTTATTGCCACGGCAATTTTACTTTTTACAAGGATTCTTCTTCTTACTCCTGGATTTACACGGATTCGGTAATTACGGGAAATAACTTTAGTCCTGTCTGGACTAAATTGGACGATACTCAAGCCAAGTGCGGCACTTGTCACGATTTGCCTCCCAAAGGGCATTTGCCGGAAACTTTAGACGCTTGCGGCAACTGTCACATTGGAATAGTTGATTCAAAAGGAAACATTATTGACAAGTCCAAACACATAAATGGAAAAATAAACGTATTTGGAAATTAAAAGTTAAAATAAAATCGTTACGTTAAAGAGACGCGCTGGGCGTCTCTTTTTTTTTGAACGGATAGCGGGAAGAACAAAAAAAGAGGAAAACGGTTAAGATGAGAATAATAATTATGAATGATGAATTATGAATGATTTAAATATTAGGGGGCTGCCTTTTTTTGGCGTCCTTGGTTTTGAGAGATTTTGCCATTAGGTGTATTTTGGATGGACGGACAACTGGATGGCTGGGCTAGATTTTGTTTTTAAGAGTTTTTGTTCTTGGTTCGTAATTCTTGGCGCTAGGTTGATTTTTTGAAATGTGGAAGTTTGTAGCGCGGATTGGTTTTTTGTCCCGCAAGTTGCAGCGAAATTCAAACCATCCAAATTATGCATCCATCCAAATCATCCTAAAATCAAATGTTCCGGCTTGTAACGCTTTACTTTGAAAATGCAGTGCAAACCCCCTTAAAATGCGCTAAATTGTATTTACAAGCTGATTGCTGAAAACATTTTGTTTAGAACTTAAGACTAATAAATTCAAAATGAAGACGTGTCCGTGTCCGTTAAAAATTCAAACGTTTATTTAATTCGCAATTTAATTTTACACAACGACCACCGGCGTTAAAGGCTTTTTGCCGCGCAAAACCGCTGCTGCGTTCTTAGCGGCAAGCATTGCCATTGCGGCTCTTGTTTCTACGGTTGCACTGCCAATGTGCGGTAGTAAAATTACGTTGTCGAGATTAA
>JALWSN010000295.1 GCA_027080245.1 Ignavibacteriales bacterium
CGGAAGAATAATAAATTACGGCGTTGGTAAGCGATTTGTTGAAAGAAGAATCCGGAAAAGGATCGTCGGGAGGAAATTGAACTTCACAAACGATTTACGCGTAGTGCGCCGCTCGACGAAAACAAGAGGCAGAGTAATTAGGGCATTCAGACCAAGCAAGGAACAATTCACCCGCTTTCGTTCAAATGTAAAAGTAAGATTTAAGCGTGGAAGAATTTCTTCCATTTTAAGAAACAAAGTTGTGGTTGGAAGGAACAGAACTGTTGTGGAAAGAAAAAAAACAACAATGGGGCGCGACAAATATTTGCGGAAACCCAAAGATTACGGTTTTAATCGTGATTTTTACAAGCGCTCGCTTAAAAGCCGCGTCAGGGAAAAGACAAAAGATCCCTACCGTAAGTTAAGGAAATTGAGAAAAGGCGCGCCATCTCCGCGCAATTGGAAAGCCCCTTCGGGCGGCGGGATAAACAAACGTCCGAAGGTTCAAAGAAGAGGAAGAACAACAACCCGTTCCCGGACGAGAGGCAGAGTAAGAAGGAGGTGAATTAAACATTGCGTTGAGAAAAAATTTGCGTTGTTTATTTCACGGTCGAATTTAGTTATTACCAGCCCCTGTTTTTAAGAGGGGCTTTTTATTTGGCAATTACATTTGAGGCAATTCTAAACGGGGATTAACATTCCCGCAATCAAATTAGCTAAAATAATTGTAACTTTAATTTTCAGGTTGAAGACAAAATAGATTTCAAAATTTCGTTAACTTTTTCTTTAATTTCGGGCAATGCTTTTTTTACATTTGGGGAAAGCTCGACTTGCATATTCTGAATGGAATCGATTGAAACGGTTATTAAATGAATTTCGGGGAGTTCGCCGAGGAGCTCTGCGGTTTCAATTAAATCTCTCAAGCCAATATCGTGAGCGCTAAGGGCGCGCGGGAAATCGGACGAGAACTTTGGTTTTATTACTTTTACGCTTCCGGGCGGCATTCCGTCCAAAGTGGCGTCTATCATTATTATTTTCTTAAAATCGCTTAAATATTCAAGCAAATGGAAGCCGCCGGTTCCTCCGTCAATTATTTCAACGTTTTCCGGCAGGTCTTCTTTCTGCAATTCCCAAACAGCTTGAACTCCAACGCCCTCGTCGCCCATTAAATAATTGCCCACGCCCATAATTAAGATTTTTTCCATCTTGCCGCCAGGTTAAATTTAAAATTTTTATTTTAAGTCATTTTTAGTGCGATTAAATTTTATTCCATTGCTGGTTTTGTGAATAAATAGTTGCTGGATTTTCAGCAATTTGTCCGAATTTCCCGCTAAACATTTTTTCGTAAGAATGCGCAGTTCTTCTAATCATTCCTTTTTTATTTGTAATTCCGTCAAACTCAATTTCAGCGGCGACATTTTCAATACATTTTGATATTGTTTTAAGTTTCTTTTTCAATTGATTGCCTGTTTCTTTTTCATTCTTTAATACAACTAGGTCAATATCTTCAGAAAATCTTTTTATCAAGTTATTACACTTCGATAATGCAGTGCCGCCTTTAAATACAGTTTCTTTTCCTATCTCATTTTCAAATACTGTTTTCAAAATTAACGTAACCCAATAATCTTTTTCAATAAAAATTTCTTTAATCCCTTGCTTTTGAGCTGTTGCAATTACTGCGTTCTTAAACAATTCTTTATTTGTGTGAAGTTTCATTTAATTTTCCAGTTTTCGGCTGTTCTTAAAATATCTTTCTTAATTCCCAAAGAATATTCAGATAAAGGATTTAAGCTGTTTTTTAAGTCATTCAATTCATCTTTAATTCCAATTTCTTCTAATAAAGCGCCGAGCAACGCTCTTGTTCTGGGAGGATATTTGAGACTGTATTTTACAATCTTTTTAATTTCATCTTTTTTTAATTCTTTTAAAATGTTCAATAAAATTCTTATTCCGTTTTCAATGTTTAAGTCCGGTATTTTTTTAAAATCTTTGATAGCATCTAAAATTTCAAGGTATTGAAAGTTTTTATTTGTAACGTCAACGTAACTTTTAGCGGGCTTTATTTTTAAATTCGGTGTGTTGACTTTTATTTCTCTCTCTCTGCTTGCAATTTTAATAGTTTGAGGTACCTGCGTAGTTAGTCCGAGTTTGTTGTATAAATAAACTCCAGTAATGTAAGCTATTCTATTACCATTTTTGTAAAGATACGGTTTTAATATTTCTTCTTCATTTGGCAATAACTCGCCAAAAACAGTTTGTTTCGGTTTGAAAAATATTCCCGGTGAAATTCTCTTTATTATTCCTTTTTTAATTAATCGTTCAATGGATTTTGCCGCCGATTGGTATTCTTTTTTTTCAATCGACAATTTTTCGTAAGTAAATGTTTCTCCTTCTTTAATTGTTCTGATTTTTTCTTCTATTTTCTTTGTGATATTCATATCACAAAGATAAATTATTTTTATTATATGTCAAGTATTTTCCATGTTTTACTTGACTAAAAAAACAAAAGCCCGCCTTCAGTCAAAGAATAATTGCGGGCTTTATTAAATCAATCCTTCTTCTCAACGAATTTCCAACCTCCGCCCATCGAGGAAATTATTCCCCTGCCTTCCACGTAATCATGGTAAAAGACAAGGTAAACGTGAACGATAGCAAAAATAACGAACACCCACATCATTGCATGGTGCCACTGCCGTACGGCAAAATCGCCACCCATTAAAGGCACAATCCACGCAAATAGCTTTGGGAAAAAGCTGTTGCTCATCGCCGAATACATTCCAAAACCGGTTACGGATTGAAACAGAAAAGCCAAGAACGTAATAAAATAAGTTAAGCCCGCCAGGGCATTATGTCCCGTAGAGCGAAGAGGTTTGCCTTTGCGCAGAAATATGTCCAGCTTCAGTACTTCCAGCATTTCTTTCCAGGCTTTTGAACTCAGAGGAATAAACGATTTCCAATTGGCGTATTTGTTTCCGGCAAATCCCCAGTAGATTCTGAAAAGGAAATTGAAGAAGAAGACAAAAGCCGCCACAAAATGAACGAATCTTAAAGTGCCAAACCAATAGCTAAACGAAGCCTCCGCGCTATTTTGAATTGCCAAGGGGCTTCCTATCAGGTAGCCTGTAACGGCAAGCGTAGTTACCGAAAGGAAATTCAACCAGTGGTAAAACCTGACGGGAATTTCCCACACGTAAACTCTTTTTATTTTTTTCATTTCGTCCTCCTAAAAAGTTTCGATTTGGTGGACGTAAGTTCCTTTTTCGTCGTAAAGGTGCACGGCGCACGCAATGCATGGGTCGAACGAATGTATTGTGCGAAGTATTTCGAGCGGTTTGTTAGGATCGTGCACCGGGGTGCCAATTAGAGCTTCCTCGTAAGCCGAGCGTATTCCGTTTGCATCCCTTGGCGATCCGTTCCAAGTGGTGGGAACAACCAGTTGGTAGTTCTCGATTTTTTTATCCTTAATTAAAATCCAGTGCGCCAATGCGCCCCTCGGAGCTTCCGTCATTCCAACGCCTTTGGCTTCTTTGGGCCAGGTTTCCGGGTCCCATTTTTCGTTATTGAACGTCCGGGTGTCGCCGTTTTTAATATTAGCCATTAATTGATTGTAAAATTCCTTTGCCCAGCGGGCAATCAACTTGGTTTCAATGGCTCTTGCAGCCGTTCTGCCGAGAGTGGAAAACAGAACGTTCACGGGCAGTTTCAAGGTTTTTAACAATCCATTAATTTCTTCCTGAACTTCTTTCTGCCCGCTTGCGTAAGCCACTACCATTCTCGCCAAAGGTCCAACCTCCATTGGTTTCTGACGCCAGCGCGGAGTTTTCAACCAGCTGTATTTGCCGTCCGTATTCAGATGTTTGTACGGCGGTTTGGGTCCCGTGTAATTAAATTCGGTTTCGCCCGACCACGGGTGCAGCCCTTTTTCGTCCCCAACGGAATACTTGTACCAAGAATGCGTTACAAATTCTTTAATCTGATTAACATCCTTGCCGTCAACTTCGTGCACTTTGCTTAAATCCCTGTCCAGTACAATTCCCCGCGGAAGTTTAAAACTTGCTACGTTGTTGTAACCGTTAGTTGGCAAATCTCCGTAAGCAAGGTAATTTTTAAGTCCTCCGCCAATCGAGCCCCATTCCAGATAAAACGGAGCTACGGCGATAATATCGGGTAAGTAAACCTGGTCGATGAAAGTTTGAGCCTGGTCCAGCAATGTCCCTACAAAAGCCAGCCTTTCGGCGTTAATGGCGTTTGCGCTGTTGGGATTGATTGAAACCGGTACGCCGCCCACAAGGTAGTTGGGGTGTGGATTTTTACCGCCGAAAATTGTGTGGACTTTTACAATTTCCTTTTGCCATTCGAGCGCGTCCAGATAATGAGCCACGCCGAGCAAATTAATTTCGGGCGGAAGTTTGTATGCCGGATGCCCCCAATAGCCGTTGGCAAAAATGCCAAGCTGCCCGCTGTTTACAAACGCCGTTAATCTTTTTTGCAAATCGGAAAAATATTTCGGCGAGCTTCGCGGGTAATCGGAAATTTTGCCGGCTATTTCGGATGTTTTCTTCGGGTCTGCTTTAAGCGCGCTAACTACGTCTACCCAATCCAGCGCGTGCAAGTGGTAAAAATGGACTACGTGGTCCTGCATGTATTGAGCGCAGAACATTAAATTTCTGATTAGTTCGGCGTTCGGCGGCACGGTAATGCCGAGCGCGTCTTCTACGGTTCTAACGGAAGAAAGCGCGTGAACGGTGGTACAGACGCCGCAAGCCCTTTCGCTGAAAGCCCAGGCGTCGCGCGGGTCTCTGCCTTTAAGTATTTTTTCGAACCCCCGGACCATTGTGCCGGCGCTGTAAGCATCTACTATTTTACCGTTCTTTACTTCCGCTTCTATTCTTAAATGCCCCTCGATTCTGGTAACGGGATCGACTACGACTCTGTGCATTATTCACCTCCTTCTTTTTTCGATTCGGCAATTTCCTGATTAATTAAATTTTTGCGTTTAATATTAGTGGTGATTGCGTGAGCTGCAATGCCTGCTACGGTAACCGCTCCAACCGCAAGCCCGATGTCGTCGGCAGTGGTTTCAATTCCGAAACCGGGGAAGGAAGCCAGATGCTGGTAGAAAGGACCGTTGTCCCAGAAGCTTTCTTCGCTGCAGCCAATGCAGGGGTGCCCGGATTGAATGGGGTAACTAACGCCGTTGTTCCATTTAATTACGCCGCAGGAATTGTAAGTAACCGGTCCGCGGCAACCCATTTTGTAAAGGCAATAGCCCCTTCTTGCGTTTTCGTCGTCGAAAGATTCCACGAACAATCCGGCGTCGTAATTCGGGCGGCGGTAGCAAGTGTCGTGAACTCTTCTTGAGTAAAAAGCTTTTGGGCGCCCCAGCCCGTCGAGTTGGGGTATCCTGTCGAATGCTAAAAGGTGAACTATTGTACCGGCCATTACTTCGGCTATTGGCGGGCAGCCGGGCACGTTGATTATCGGTTTGTCGGTGATTATTTTGTGAACTGGCGTGGCTTGTGTTGGATTAGGCCTGGCGGCTTGAATACAGCCGTTAGAGGCGCAACTGCCCCAGGCAATTATTGCCTTGGCGCCGGCGGCGGCTTCTTTAACAATGTCGAGGGCTGTTCTTCCGCCGATGCAGCAAAATACGCCGTCTTCGCCCAATGGCACCGAGCCTTCCACAAGCATTAGGTATTGCCCTTTGTATTTTTTCATTGTTTGATGAAGAGCTTCCTCGGCCTGAAATCCGGCCGCCGCTTGTAGGGTTTCGGTGTAATCGAGAGAAATTTTGTCAAGAATAATATCCGCTACAATCGGGTGCGAGGAACGAATAAACGACTCGCTGCAGCAAGTGCATTCCTGGAAATGGAACCAGACGACGGGCAGGCGGGGTTTTGTTTCCATTGCTCTTACAACTTTGCCCAGCCCGCTTGCTTCCACTCCCATGAAAGCGGTAATCCAGGCGCAAAACTTTAGGAAATCCCGGCGACTGTAGCCTTTCATCCGCATGTGTTCGTAAATTGTTGGAACTTCGCTCATATTGCTTCTCCTTATGTTTGTTGTTTATTTTCCGGGTAGTAATGTTGAATTTCTTCTATTTTCAAGGAGCCTTTAATCCCCAATTTTTCGTCGAGATGAATTCTGTCGGTAGGGTGAATTAAAATTTCTTCAATCCAGGAAGGAAATAAAATTCTGGCGAATTGCCGGTTATCCCTTTCGTAAAGTTCTAAAATTTTCGCCTCTAAATT
>JALWSN010000296.1 GCA_027080245.1 Ignavibacteriales bacterium
CGGCTATTTTAATAGCGGCTTTATTAAGCCAACACGCGTTAACGCTTACACCGATAATTATTTTCGCGGCGGCGGCAGGTTTCCTTGCGGCTGCAGCGGGGAACGTAATCAACGATTATTACGATATTGAAATCGACCGCGTAAACAGACCCGACCGAGTTCTGCCCCTGAATCTATTGAGCTTAAAAGAAACTTTGATTTATTATTTTCTTCTAAACACATCGGCGTTGTTTTTCGCATATTTTACTAACGGTTTAGCGCTTTTAATTACCGCAATTGCGGAGGCGCTGCTATTTTTTTATTCTTACAAATTAAAAAGCGTTCCACTGTTGGGAAACGTTACCGTCGCGTCGCTTACGGCGTTGGCTTTCGTTTACGGAGGCGTAGCGGTAGGTTATGTTAATTACAGTTTTTACCCCGCGTTGTTCGCTTTCCTGATTAACTTCGCCAGGGAGGTGCTAAAAGACATTGAAGACATTGAGGGCGACAGATTTTACAATCTAAGAACCACCGCAATTGTTTTTGGAGAAGCTAGGTCGAAAAAAATAATTTCATTTTCCACTCTCGCTCTGATTGCGCTTACCGTTGTTCCTTACGCAACCGGCTTTTACAAATTTGAATATTTTTTGGTTGTGATGATTTTAGTAAACACGCCGTTGGTCTATTTCTTAAAAGAATTAAATTTAAATTTCAAAAAAGAAAAATTAAGGAAACTATCCTCGTTGCTTAAATTCAACATGGCAATGGGGCTTTTGGCAATATGGTTAGGCAATTAAAAGAATTCGAAGAAAAATTTTACTCATCCGACATTAAGCTTATTGCAGGTGTGGACGAAGCGGGACGAGGACCTCTGGCGGGTCCCGTGGTGGCTGCCGCAGTAGTTTTCGAAAAAGACGTATTTATTGAAGGAGTTAACGATTCCAAAAAATTAAGCCGCAAAAAAAGAGAAGAATTGTTTGAGCAAATAAAACAAAAAGCTTTAAGCGTAGCAGTTACAATTGTTAGACCCGGCACAATTGACAAAATTAATATTCTAAAAGCCACGCTGTTGGCAATGAGAAAATCCGTAACAAAATTAAACCCCACGCCGGACTTGGCTTTAGTTGACGGCAATCAAAAATTCAAGTCCAAAATTCCGATAATTACCGTAATTAAGGGGGACTCGCTTTCCTTTAGCATTGCCGCGGCTTCAATTGTGGCGAAAGTTACAAGGGACAGGTTGATGATTAAAGCCTCTAAAAAGTTTCCTCATTATTTTTGGGAAGCAAACAAAGGCTACGGAACGCGTCAGCATATTGAATCGATTAAAGAACATGGCGTTACCCCTTTGCACAGGCAAAGCTTTTTAAAAAACATTTTAAATGAAGAGGTTTAACCGGAGTTTAAAATGTCGAAATTTGAAACAGGTAAATTCGGCGAGGACTTAGCCGTTGAGTTCTTGAAGAAAAAAGGCTACAAAATACTTGCGCAGAACTATCGATACGGGCACGGTGAAATCGACGTAATTGCCAAAGACGCCGCCACCATTGCATTTGTGGAAGTTAAGTACAGGAAATCCCTTAAATACGGACGTCCGGAAGAGGCGATTACCCAAAGCAAATTAGCTCAAGTAAAAAAAATAGCCGCGGCTTACCTTTACGAAAACAACATTTCCGACGTAGAATGTAGAATAGACGTAATCGCAATTTTAAAAAAACCGGACGGGAAATTTAAAATTGAACATTACAAAAATGTAAGCATTATTTAACCCCTGATAATAATGGGCAAAGCAATACTTTAACTTTTAAAAAAATATTTTTTTCAATAAAATCAATACTACTAAAACTTTTAATCGCAGAAATGCCCGTAAAATAAGGACAAAAAAAATTTTTGAAAAATATTTTTTCCTCTTGCTTCAAAAATCAATTCCATATATTTTGGTTATTGTTAATGAAAAAAAATGTATTTAATTCATTGATTTGAATGAAGAATTAAACTGGCTTTGGTAAAGATAAATTTAATAGATATTACCATTTTCAAACAACGCTCTAAAGAGAGGGAGAAAAATTATTTTAACGAAGAATCGTTTAGAACTAAAAAGTTTTCCTATTACTGCACCTTGTTAATTAATGATGTATCACAAAAAGCATGGAGTAATCATGTCTGAATTCGTTGAAAATTTCATGAAGGAAGTAAAAGCGAAAAATCCGGGGCAACCGGAATTTCATCAAGCAGTCTACGAAGTAGCTACTTCTCTTGAACTGATTTTAGAAAAACACCCCGAGTATCGTTCGGCAAAAATCCTCGAAAGAATGGTTGAGCCTGAAAGAGTAATTATGTTTAGAGTTCCATGGGTAGATGATTCGGGCGAAATTCAAATTAACCGCGGTTACAGAATCGAAATGAATTCCGCAATCGGACCTTACAAAGGCGGGCTTCGTTTTCACCCATCGGTTAATCTTGGCATTCTCAAATTTTTAGCTTTCGAACAAGTGTTTAAAAACAGCCTTACCACACTGCCAATGGGCGGCGGCAAAGGCGGTTCGGATTTTGATCCCAAAGGTAAAAGCGACGCCGAAGTAATGAGGTTCTGCCAATCGTTCATGACCGAATTGTTCCGGCACATCGGACCTAACACCGACGTACCAGCAGGCGACATTGGCGTAGGCGGAAGAGAAATAGGTTTCCTGTTCGGTCAATACAAACGTCTCAGAAATGAATTTACCGGTGTCCTTACCGGCAAAGGCTTGAACTGGGGCGGTTCTTTGATTCGTCCGGAAGCCACTGGTTACGGCTCCGTTTACTTCGCCTCCGAAATGCTTGCCACCCGCGGCGAAACATTGGAAGGCAAGGTTTGCCTTGTTTCCGGAAGCGGAAACGTAGCTCAATATACCGTTGAAAAAATACTTGAACTTGGCGGCAAAGTTGTTACTCTTTCGGACTCTAGCGGTTATATTTACGACGAAGAAGGAATTGACAGAGAAAAATTAAACTTTGTAATGGAACTGAAGAACGTTAAACGTGGAAGGATTAAAGAATACGCTGAAAAATATCCTAATGCGGTTTACACTCCCGTTGATCCCGAATTAGATTACAATCCCCTCTGGAACCACAAAGCCGATTGCGCGTTCCCAAGCGCTACTCAAAACGAGATTAACGAAAAGGACGCTCAGCACTTAATTGACAACGGCGTAATTGCCGTTACCGAAGGCGCTAACATGCCAACAACGATTGAAGGCGTTAATCTTTTCCTGGAAAACAAAATACTTTACGCGCCTGGCAAAGCGGCTAACGCCGGCGGCGTTGCTGTTTCGGGACTCGAAATGTCCCAGAACAGCATGCGCTACTCTTGGACACGCGAAGAAGTGGACAACAAATTAAGAAATATAATGAAGAGCATACACAAAACTTGCGTGGATGCCGCTGAAACTTACGGTACTCCGGGCAATTACGTTAACGGCGCCAACATCGGCGGCTTCGTTAAAGTCGCCAACGCAATGTTAGATCAGGGCGTCGTTTAATTGAACTAACTAACATTGTTTGTTGATTCATGTTTACGCGAAGGTCGGCTTACTTTAGCCGGCCTTTTTAATTTTTAAAAAAACGACAGGGAAAAATTTAACGGTTATTATTTAACAAGTAATTCAAATCCCGTTAAAATAACCGAGGAGAAATAGCTCCACAAAGGACTGTAAAGCAATAGCAGCAATATTATTATTCCAAACGAACCTAAATTAACATACCAAGCCACCCACCTGTTGGGAAACAAATCAAACAAAATGTGAGAACCGTCCAACGGAGGCACGGGCAGCAGGTTAAACACAAATAAAAACAGGTTCAAATAAACGCTCATTCGAAACAAGTCCGTAATTAAAGGGCTAAAAGCTTCCCCGGACAAATTCAAAACAATAGCAAAGAAAAAAGCCAACATCAAATTTGCAAATGGTCCGCTAAAGGAAACAATTAAATCATTAGAGCGGGGATTACGGAAGTTCATTCTGTTAATTACCACCGGTTTAGCCCAGCCGATAATCCAACCGCCGGAAGTAATTCCTATTAACGGCACCAACAAACTGCCCACCAAATCAAGATGTTTTAGTGGGTTGAGCGTAAATCTTCCTGTTTGGCGTGGCGTTTCGTCACCAAAGTAAACCGCAAGCGCGGCGTGACTGAATTCGTGAACGGAAAATGAAATCAACAAAATAGGAATAAAAAGAAGAGAACGAATCAAAACAGGATTAACGGTAATGGACATTTCAACCTCGGGGATGAAATTCTTTGTGAACTTGCTTAATGAACTCCCTGTCGATATGAGTGTAAATTTGAGTGGTTGAAATACTGCTGTGTCCCAGCATTTCCTGCACCGACCGCAAGTCCGCCCCGCCTTCAATTAAATGAGTGGCGAAAGTGTGGCGGAAAGTGTGCGGATGAACCTCCTTTGTAACGCCGGCTTCTTTTGTGTAACGTTGAATGGATTTCCACACCCACATTCGGCTAAGTTTTTTTCCTCTTTTATTAAGGAAAATAATTCCTTCGCTCTCCGTTTTTTTAACAAGAAAAGGGCGAGCGGAAATCAAATACTCGTTCACCCATTTAATTGCGCTACAGCCTATCGGCACTATTCTTTCTTTGCTCCCCTTGCCAAAAACGCGGATTACTTCGTCGTTAAAATACAAATCGGTAATTTTTAAATTAATTAATTCGGAAACGCGTAATCCGCATGAATAAAGGGTTTCGAGCATTGCCCTGTCCCTAAGCCCAATAATAGTAACTACGTCCGGTTGCTCGAATATTCTGTCAATTTCCTCTACGGTTAGCACAACTGGCAGAGTTCTTTTAGGGGAACCTGCGCTTAATACGTCGGTAGGATTTTTTTGAATGTACCCTTGGTCGAACAAATATTGAAAGAATCCTTTTAACGCCGAAAGGTTTCGCGCCGAAGTAGCGCGGCTTGCGCCGGCAATTTTTTGTTCGTTCAAAAATTCCGAAATTGTTTTTGTTTGAACCTCATTCAAATCGGCTATTTTGTTAGCCTCGAGAAACTGAAAAAATTTTTTAATGTCGCTCGCATAAGAGTTTATAGAATTTGAGGAAAGATTTTTCACGAGGCTGAGAATTGCAAGATACTCTTTCAGGAACTCGTTCATTCTTTTTCTTCTTTCGAGTCGTTTTCAATTTCTCCCTGATTGGGATATCTGATTCTTTTGTGATGTTGCCCCAGCAGAACGTTTAGGAAAGTCTCTTTAGCTTTCGCAAGATCGGCGAGAGTAATAGGGGAATCGTCCAACTGTCCGTCCTCCAACCTTGCGCTAAAAATATTTGAAATTACGTTAGCCACTTTCTGTTTATCCGGCTCCTCCATTGCCCGAACGGTCGATTCGCAAGCGTCGGCAAGCATTACAAGCGCCGTTTCTTTTGTGTTTGGCTTAGGTCCGGGGTAACGGAATTCGTCTTCGGTAACTTTTTCCTCGCCCAGTAATTCTTTAGCTTTTTCGTAAAAGAAAGAAACAACCATTGTGCCGTGGTGCATTGGAATGAAATCAATAACCTCCTGAGGAAGATTGTGTTCCTTAGCCAGTTCAATTCCCCGCTTAACGTGTTCCAAAATTAACTGAACACTCTGGCGTGGTGTTAATTCCTCGTGAATGTTTTTTCCCATTTGATTTTCAACAAACCCATTGGGATTGTTTAGCTTACCGACGTCGTGGTAATACGCGCCAACCCTTGCTAATATTGGGTTTGCTCCAATCGCCTCGGCGGCAGCTTCCACCATCGAACCTATTGTTAAAGAATGATTAAAAGTTCCAGGGGCGTTCCTTGCCAGTTCTTTCAACAGGGGCGAATTAAAATCCGTTAATTCCAGCAAGGTTAAATCCGTGGTAATTTTGAAAATTCGTTCAAAGAATATTATTAACCCGTAAGCCAGGGCGGGACTAACTAACGCGTTCGAAGCCGTAAAAGAGGAATTAATTAAAATATCCTCAAAGGAATTAAAGCTCTCCATTCCGAAAGCTAAAATAGAAATCAAGTAACCGATTAGAATGGCAAGGAAAGAGCGGAAGATTTGAGTGCGGTTTTTAATGTCTCTTACGGAAAAGACGGCAAAGGCGCCGGACACAATGTTCATTAAACTAAAGACGTAATCGTTGCCACGCAAGGCGCCGGCCAACAAAGCGATTATTACCGTCCCGTAAAATCCAAGGCGGCTGTCGAAAATTACGCTAAACAAAATTGAAGCGGC
>JALWSN010000297.1 GCA_027080245.1 Ignavibacteriales bacterium
CAATACCGAATATTGAAGTTTGCGCCGATTGCCATGGGGATGGTCCTTTAACAAAATCGCCCGAAGAGAAAAAACTAATCGATTTCATCAAAAAAGGCAAAAGAATTCCTTGGGTGCAAATTTACACAGTGCCGGCCCACGTTTACTTTTCTCACAGGAGGCACGTAAAAATCGGCGGCATTAAATGTGAAACCTGTCACGGCAACGTTCCTTCTCTTGCCGAACCGGCACCTTACCAATTAGTAAAAATTTCAATGCAAAATTGCATTAACTGTCACGTAAAAAACGACGTTTTAAATGATTGCATTAACTGTCACTATTAAAAACAGGGAGAACGCAAATTGAAAATCGGAAGAAGAGACTTTATTCGTCTTTTAGGATGCGTAACCGGCGGCTTTACGTTAGGCGCTTACGCTCTGGAACAAACGTTGAACGTTCCTCAAAAATTGCTCGAATCAGCTAAAAACGGACCTGGCATTGTAAACTGGAAAGCCACCGTCTGCGGAATGTGCCCAGCCGGATGCAGCTTGAAATTTAAATTAATCGACGGATTGCCCGTTTACGTAAAAGGCAACAAAATTTTTCCCGTCAACAACGGAGGCGTTTGCCCGCTAGCTCATGGCTCTCTGGAAAGGCTTTTCCACTCGGAAAGAATTTTCAAACCTTTGGTTGCCAAGGGTCCCAAACAAAGCGGAAAATTTGAAACAATAAGCTGGGACGAAGCTGTCTCACAAATCGGAATTAAATTAAAAAACCTTCGAAAATCCAAAACTCCGGAAAAATTAGTATTCTTAGGCAACAACGAAAGCCAATTACAAAAAGAATTCATTTCTTCTTTCATGGAAGCTTTTGGCTCGCCTAATTATTTTAGATTTAATTTCCTCTCTCAATCTACTTTGCCCTTTAAAGTAGCTTTTGGCAGGAAAGAATTCCCAGCATACGACGTAATAAACACAAAAACCGTTTTAACCCTGGGCGCAAACATTCTGGAGACAGGAATATCGCCCGTTTACTACACCAAACTTTTCAGCTCGTTAAAAAGCAAAACAAAAGGCTTAGCCACTTTTGTACACGTTAATTGCAGGAAGGATGTAACGGGAACATTCGCAAATAAATTTGTTTCAATCCGGCCGGGCGCCTTTGGTGCGCTGGCTTTGGGATTAGCCTACGTTTTAATCAGGGAAGAACTTTTCGATTCAAATTTCCTGAACAAACGCGCTTTCGGTTTCGAACCTTGGACTGACGCAAAAGGCAAACGGCACGAAGGCTTCAAAAATTTCGTTCTTAAAAATTACTACCCGGAAAAAGTTAGCAAATTAACAGGCATTCCCGCGGGAACAATTCTTGAACTGGGAAGACTTCTCGGGAACAATCAGCCAGCTATTGTTATTGGCGGAGAATATGCCGATAGCGACGTCAATGGCTTTTATTCCCAATGGGCAATAATCGCCCTGAACGCTTTGCTCGGTAATATCGGCAAGGAAGGCGGGCTCCTCTTCCCCCAAGAAACTCAATCAAATATTTTCAGCGTAAAAGTTCTCGACGAAATTTCCCATGAATGTTTAAAGCGGAATTTTATTAGCAACGAATTTAATTCCCGCAGTCTTTTTAACGAATTTTCAATCGAACAATTCGTCGAAAACGTTCTAACCGAAAAACCTTACACGGTCGAAGCATTAATAATTTACGGCGGCGATCCGCTTTTCCAAACCGGCGAAAAATTAAAATTAAAAGAAGCATTAAAAAAAATACCGTTGGTAATTTACATGGGTTCGTTCGTTAACGAAACGGCGCTTTGTTCGGACGTAATTCTCCCCGTGCCGACCTACATGGAAGAATGGGACGCAATCGAAAAATTGCCGGGCGTCAAATTTCCCCATCTGGGAATCCGCCAACCAATCGTCGAGCCTTTTAACAATCTTAAAAGCGGTCCCGATTTGTTGATTCAAATCGGCAAAAAAATAGGCGCGCCTGTTAGCGCAAATTTCAAATTCGAATCCTATTCGGATTTGGTAAAGCTAAGATTAAAGGAAATTTACCAAAGCGGCAAAGGAACCATTGTGGCGCGGCAATCGGGCGCAGAATGGCTTGAATTTATTGGCAAACGCGGCTGGCACTTGGGAACTTACGAATCTTTCGAGGAATTCTGGCAGCTTGCCTTGAAACAAGGCGGTTGGTGGGACCCCACCGCCAAACCCCTTACCGTTGCTAAAACTTTTAAAACTTCAACTAAAAAATTCGAATTTTATTCTTTTGAACTGTTGAAGAAACTGAACGAACTTTCCGCAAGCCGGAAGAAGAAATTTACTCTGCTTGAACAAACTGCTAATCTGCCCGGAGTGACGGACATTCTGCTAATGCCCGTATTTTTACATCGTCAGGAAAATTCTAACAAACCGTTAAAATTGTTTGTTTATTCTTCTTCCGTCAACAGAGACGGAACGACTTCCAACCTGCCTATGCTGCAAGAACTGTTCGGCTTTAGCGTTGAATATTACTGGAACACCTGGGCGGAAATTCACCCCGAAACCGCCGCAAAATACGGCGTTGAAAACAATGATTTCGTTTGGGTCAGTTCGGATGTTGGCAACATCAATCTCAAAGTAAAGCTTAATCCCTCGATGGCTAAGGATATGGTGGCGGTTCCGTTCGGGCTTGGTCACGAATCCTTCGGTAAATACGCAAAAGGTTACGGCGAAAATCCCACAAAAATCGTTAGACCCCAAAACGATTGGGTTACTGGAAAAGCCGCCTTGCTTTCAACTAATGTAAAAATTGAAAAGAAAATAAGGAGTAATCAATATGCCTAAATGGGCGATGGTAATCGATCTTGACAAATGCACCGGCTGCGGCGCTTGCATGAGCGCTTGCAAATTGGAAAACAATATTTCAATAGTAAAACCCGAACAGGCAAACAAAGGAAGAGTAATGTTCTGGATGAACATAATGCAGGAATACGAGGACGGAATACCAGCGGAAAATTCGAGGAGGACGCCTAAACTCTGCTTTCAATGCGACAAGCCGCCTTGTACTAAGGTATGCCCCGTTCACGCAACCTACCTTAATCCCGAGGGTTTGGTTGGACAAGTTTATCACCGTTGCATCGGTTGCCGTTACTGCATGGCGGCGTGCCCTTACACGGCAAAGGTATTTAATTGGTATGAACCCGAATGGGATTCTTCGATGAAAGAATGTTTAAACCCCCACGTTTCGCTTAGGATGAAGGGCGTTGTTGAGAAATGTTCTTTCTGCGCCCATCGGTTAATTAGAGTGAAAGAAAACGCCGCCGCCGAGGATAGGGAAATCAGGGACGAAGAATTTGTTCCAGCCTGCATGGAAAATTGTCCTGCGGACGCAATTTACTTTGGCGATATTTCAAATAAAAACACAAAAGTTTACAAAGCCGCTTCCAACCACAGAGCTTTCAGAATGATGGAAGAGCTTGGAACGGAACCTAAAGTAATTTATTTATCTCAACGGGAGTAGCTCTATGGAAAAAGATTACAAAAAGGAAATTGATTATCCGCTTTACAAACCAATTTACGAAACCGGCAAAGGATTTTACATAGCATTATTTATTTTGTTGGCTATTGCCGCATGGGCGGCTTACATGTACATTCGGCAGGTTACCTATGGTTTGGGCGTAACAGGAATGAACGTGCCCGTTAGTTGGGGCTTTTACATCGTTAATTTTGTTTTCTTCATCGGAATCAGCCATGCGGGAACGTTGATTTCCGCTATCTTACGACTTTCCAAAGCCGAGTGGCGGCGCCCAATTACGCGCATGGCAGAGGTAATTACCGCAATAGTGTTGTTAATAGGCGGCATTCACCCGATAATCGATTTGGGTAGACCGGACAGAGTTCTTAACATTTTTACCGCCGGAAGATTGCAATCCCCTCTGCTGTGGGACGTAACAAGCATTACCGCTTATTTTACCGCAAGCACCGTTTACCTTTACTTGCCAATGATTCCTGACATTGCCCGATTGCGCGATCACGGAGGTAAACTACGATGGTTCTACAACTTCCTTTCGTGGGGTTGGCACGACACTCCCCGACAAAAAAAGGTTCTCGAAAGAGCGATAAACATATTAATGGTTATTGTAATTCCTATTGCCGTTTCGGTTCACACCGTAATTTCTTATATTTTCTCGATGACTCTTCAACCGGGCTGGCACAGCACAATTTTCGGTCCTTACTTTGTTGTGGGAGCTATTTTTTCCGGAATTGCGGCTTTAATAATCGTAATGATTACATTCAGAAAAGTTTTTCATCTGGAAGGTTACTTGAAGGAAATTCACTTTCGCTACCTCGGCACTCTCCTTTTGGTAATGTCTCTTCTCTGGTTTTATTTTACTTTTTCCGAATATTTGACGGGAGTGTTTGCAGCCGAACCTCACGAAATGCGCACGATAATGTACAAATTCACGGGACCTTTCGCAATTTTTTTCTGGGGAATGGTTGTTTGTAATTTTATTATTCCGGTAATTTTCCTGAGCTTCAAAAAGCTAAAAAAAATTCCCGGAATCCTTTTCGCCTCGATTACCGTAGTAATAGGGATGTGGCTGGAAAGACTTATTATTGTAATTCCTTCTCTTGCAAACCCGCGCTTGCCTTTGCATCGCGGAATTTACATCCCTTCTCTAACTGAATGGTCCTTGTTTATTGGCGCCGTGGCGCTATTCATTCTGGGTTACATGGTTTTCTCGAAGTTTTTCCCAATTATTTCCATTTGGGAAATAGAGGAAGGCAGAAAGGAAAGCGCTCAAATTGTTAAACAAAGAGTTGAAAGTTACATGCCTGAGAATGTAAATAACAAAATATGAATTGAACCGGTAAATTTTTAATTAAAAAGAAAAAAAATCAAAATATTAATTTGAAAAAATGATTAACGCAACGCGGATTGTTCAGGATATTTAACCGAGCGAACAAAGGTACAATCCGTCAAACAATTGCGTGAAGTATTTAATAATTAACAAATAATGCAATTAATAAATTTGAATTAAATTAAAGCAGGTGAACAATGAAAAATTCAAACAAAAAGTATTTTTTGAACAAAATTTTCATTTTTCAAACTATTAGCGTAACGCTAATTTGGGTTCTATTTATCGGAATTGTTCTTTGGGTTAGCAATTTAGTGCATCTTTCAATTTTCTGGCACGACCAACGTGGAATTTCAATTAGCATTTCGCTTGTGGCTTTGCCGATATTTTTCACGCTTGCAAGCGTTTTAACTTATGTTTTTATTGGTTTACACAAAGAAGAAAAGAAATTAATGAGCAAGGAAAAAGGAGAAGAAGAATGAAATCATTTTTAATTTTACTTTTAATTTCCATTGTTTCTCTCGGACAAAACATTAACCTGCCTAACAATCCGCTAAAAGGTAGAATTGTTTTCGAAGAGAAGGGCTGCATAGACTGCCACTCTATTGGTGGCTATGGCGGTAAAATAGGACCAGATTTACTGGAAAGGCAGTATTACGGCAGCTTGCTTGGGCTTGCGGCAATCATCTGGAATCACATTCCTAAAATGAACAGAAGAATGCGTAAAATGCACAAAAGCCGCCCAAGGTTCACTAAAGAAGAAATGTTGAACTTAATTAGTTTTCTTTATTATTTGCATTACCTTGGGCAGCCGGGAAGCGTTTCGAACGGAGCAAAGCTGTTAAAACAAAAAGGATGTATTTCCTGCCATTCTCTTGAGAAAAACGGTAGTAAAATTGCCCCGAGTTTCAGTGCCCTAAACAAAAAGCTCACTCCCCTTTTCCTTGTTCAATCCATGTGGAATCATTTTCCGCGAATGAGCCGTAAAATGAAAATCTTACAAAAAAAATTCCCTTTGTTAACCGGCAAAGAAATGGTGGACATCGAAGCCTACATTAAAGCCGCTTCTTCCTCGTCGGCTTCATTGAAAATGACGCCCGGTAATCCGATTAAGGGAGCAAAAGTATTTCGCAACAAAAAATGCGTAAGCTGCCATTTTGTTGGCAAGGCAAAATCTAAAAGAAAATACCTGGGACCGGAGTTAAAAAAAGTAAAATTAAACAAAAGCGTAACCGAGATTGCGGCGTTAATGTGGAATCATGCTCCGGCAATGTTTAACTTTATGAAAAAGAGCAAAATCAAATGGCCTAAATTCGAAGGCACGGAAATGGCGGATTTAATCGCCTTTC
>JALWSN010000298.1 GCA_027080245.1 Ignavibacteriales bacterium
TTGAACTCCCGCAAACTAACGGACTGGAATTGCTGAAAAAATTAAATCATCATCCTAACAACAAGAATACCCCCGTCATTGCTTGCTCTGTGGAATCCGAAGAACAGAAAGCCTTTCTAATGGGAGCTGTTGAGTACTTCGTAAAACCAATTAATTACAACTTTTTGCTTGAAGTATTAACAAGCTACAAACTGCGTTCGGATTCCAAAATACTTTGCGTAGACGACGATTTGCCTACGCTTAATTTAATTAAGCAAGCAATTGAAACTGCCGGCTACCAGCCAATTGCCGAACACATTTCGGCAAACGTAATGGACAAAATCAAAGACGAAAATATTGACTTGGCAATAATAGATTTGGACATGCCGCATCCAAATGGCATTGAGCTGATTAAACAAATAAAATCGCTCGACAAGTTTAAGTACCTTCCAATTATTATTTACACCGGCAAAGAAAACTACCAGGAAGACGTTAACAAAATAAAAGGATTGTTTACTGATTTACTTAGCAAAAAAAGCTCGAACATCGAAGACCTTGCCGAAACTATTAACCGCATGATTAAAAGCTACGAGGAAGCTCCCCCTGTTGAAGAAGTAATCCAAAAGAAGAACGAACCCAAAATTTTACTTGCCGAAGATTACAAACACTCTCAAATAATTGTTACGCGCCTTCTTAAAAAACACAACTTCAACAACATCGTTATTGTTGAAAACGGCGAAGAAGCCCTCGAAATGGCTAAGAAGGAAAAATTCGACTTGATTTTAATGGATATGCAAATGCCGATAATGAACGGCTTTGAGGCTATTGAAAAAATTAGGGAATTGCCCGATTACAAAAACGTACCCATTATTTCCTTAACGGCTTTTGCAATGAGAGGCGACCGCGAAAAGTGCCTTGCAGTTGGCGCTACGGATTACATCCCTAAACCAATTGACAGCAAAGAATTTATTGAAAAAGTAAATTATTACATTCATCAACAATAAGCGCTTTCAATTTAACTTTAGCACTACCGTAATTCCAAAATCAGCCAAACGCCTTAATTAACAGCCTTTGGGAAAGGTTAGTTACGCTATCCCCAATATTTTTAGGGATAATACAAGATTAGGATTTTTACAGTCGCCGTCTGAAAATCTTTTTGCCGCTTGGTAAACGTTCTCTAATTTTAATTGAACCATTCGTTTAAAAACAAAAAAGGGATTTTACAATCCCTTTCACCGAGTACCGAAGGCCGGACTCGAACCGGCACATCCTTGCGGATACATGATTTTGAGTCATGCGCGTCTACCAATTCCGCCACTTCGGCTTTTCAAAATTAAATGAACATTTTAGCTTACAAATATAGATGATTGCTTGATTTTTTTCAATAGAAAATTTGACCACTATTATTTTAATTGAACAAAATCACTTCTGTTCAAAATATTTTTTTTGATTAAAAAAACGTGGAAATTCTTTATTTGGTTAAAAGCCTTAAAATTAACGCCCTTTCACTCAATGCAATTTTAATCAGAGTTCTTTCCCACCCCATCTCATAAACATTTGTGAAATCATTTCATTACGTAAGCTCTTCCCCAGGAGAGGGGGAGGATTTGGGTTGGGGTGGTTCTTTGCACATTAAATATTTGAGAAAGCACTTCTGTTAAAGATGCCTTGTGCTTCAATTTTTTATTTTGTACAAATGTGAGTTAAATTTAACAAAATATCTCGCCATCTAATTTACTTTAATTTTTAGCGCATTCGTCGTAACTACGTATTTTCCCCGCAAAATATTCATCTAGAATTTCAAAAAATTTTTCGTTTCAAACCTAAACTATTTTCTAAAATTAACGATAATTCTAATAGAAAATAGTAAAGTTGGAGGTAAAATTGGCTGAGAACAAAGAAATGAACGAAGAACTAATTCAGCTCGTAAGCTTCAAAATCTCTAAGGAAGAATTTGGGGTAGACATCCTGAAAGTTCAGGAAATAATCCGAATGATGAAAGTAACCAAAGTTCCTAACGCTCCCGATTACGTGGATGGTGTGGTAAATCTTCGCGGCAAAGTAATTCCAGTAGTCGACTTGCGTAAACGGTTGGGAATGCAAATTAAAGAGCACGACAAAAACACAAGAATAATTGTAATCGAGCTAACCGACAAAACAATTGGCTTTATTGTGGACGAAGTTAACGAAGTGCTCAGAATTCCCAAAAGCATTACAGAACCGCCGCCGAAAATGGTAGCGGGCATCAATTCCGAATACATTACTGCAGTGGGAAAATTGGAAGATAGACTCCTGATTTTACTTGATTTGGAAAAAGTTTTTGGCAAAGAAGAAAAAGAACTTTTGGAAGCAATCTGATTTGTTTTCAAATAAATGCACCCTCCCCAAACAAAAGGCCTGAGCTTGTTCAGGTCTTTTGTTTTTTTTGAGCCGCAAAGCCGGCAACCAATCTACAAATTTCAAATCTTACAATTAAATAGCAATTTGATTGAAAAGACAATTAACCAAAAACAATCCAAAAGTAAAAACTCAAAAGGCAAAAGTATTTTTGGTTTACAATTTCCTTTCTCTCTTCGTCTCTCAGTACCTTATTCTACTGCTCTCCGTCTCTCAGTCCCATTGTCTATTCTCATCTGCGGCTTACCCTGACATTTTCATTGACTTTGTGTCCTTTGTGTTCTTTGTCAGAAAACATGAAATTTTTCTAACAGATTGAATCCCAAATTTGTGTCTATTCCTCAAATTATTACGCCTGTTTAAATGGAAAAAATGAACGAAGGGGAAGTTGCTTTTAACACCTGATTTAATCTGCGAAATAATCCGCGTTAATCTGTGGTTAAATAACCCACCCACAAATTAAGCACAAAAAGATGTTCTTTGTTCCCTTCTTCATTGTAAAATATGCTTTTTCCATTCTTCATTTTTCCTTAAAAACCAATTTTTTATTAAATTAAATAAACTGAAAAAAAATTTGGTGCAAATTTTGACAAAACAAGAAGAGATTTTATTTCTACTCCAAACCTACGGAATTAAGCAAACCTGGCTTGCCGAAAAATTAGGAATGAAAAAAAATACGCTGCGTTACTTCCTGAAAGAAAGCCCGTTTCTGGAAGACACCCTTTACGAAAGGATAAAAGAAATAATCAACAACTACCAACTTGAAATTGAACTCTTTAAAACAGTCGAAGAAGACGAGGAAGACGATTTATTCTCCGAAGAAAAATTAACGCTGAATATTGGGGCAAGAATTAGAATATTCGCGCGTAAAAGATATTCCTCGTTAACCGAATTGGCTAAAGCGCTTGGAATGAAACCCCAACAATTGCATCAGTACACCAGCGGCAAACGCGAACCCGGCGCAAAAATTCTCTACAAATTCCTTAAGCTTGGCTGCGATATTAACTGGCTTCTTGGCGGGGCGGAATCCGTGGATAGTTACAGAATTTACCGCATCGAAAACGAACTTAGAAAGCACGAAGAAGCTTTGAAAAAAATTCAAAAAATTATTGACGAAGTAAACAAATAATTCTCTTCTTTCAGTCCTTTTAAAATTTAACCCGCAACGCCGTCGAAAATAATCTGCGCTCGCTTGTAAATCTAATTCAAAAAAATTAAATTTGTGATTCAAAATTAATTTGTTGTTCTGTTAATTACCACTTGCGCCCGTAGCTCAATTGGATAGAGCGTCTGACTACGGATCAGAAGGTTGAGGGTTCGAATCCTTCCGGGCGTACTAACTCCCTTAATTTTTCCTTCTTTTTTCTTTCTACAAACTATTACCTTTGTTGGCTTTTAACGCTTTCCAACTGTTCAATCAACTTGTAAATAGTCGAGGAAGGATTGCTAAAAGCTCTTTTCCTTCTTGCCCTCGTTACCGCAACGCGCATTTTAGATTCCAACTTCCTTCTTAACGCTAAGTTTAATCGCCCCTTTTCATAATTAGGATTAAAAGATTTTAACTCTCTCAAACAATTTTCCGTAGAAATACTGGCATTTTGCTCTTTGTAATGAAGAAGAAACCAAATTTCAATACTTGGATTCGAAGCCAATATTTCAACATCATTTAAACGTTGCAATCTATTCAAAAACACTTCCGAATCAATATCGTACATTAGAAAAGTTTTATCCTCCTTGGAATAATTACCTCTTTGTATTTCCCTCTTAAAATTCCGAATAAATCTTTGGGAAATGCCTTGACCTGTTACTTTGGTTTTAATTTGCAAAGGGATACGAAACAGCTGTTTTAAAAATTTTGAATAAGCTTCCTCCGTCTGCCCTTCGCAAAAGATGAAAAATATCGGTTTGATTTTTCTTCTTGAAGACTTTCTTCTTTTATTGCTCATGAACTAAAATTTTTAAGTTCTCTTTTGAATCATCCAAAAAAGGAATAGCGCCAAATCTTCCCAGCAAATAAGCCTTTTCAACATCCATTGTATCCCTGAAATCGCTGAAGTCATACAAAGAATAAACCTCGGTTGAAGCGTCCTCTCTCTTGTTACAAAAATAAATTTGGTCCTTCCTAATCTTCTTTAAATCAAGCAAATATGTGTTGTGAGTAGTAAACAAAAGCTGTGCGTATTTGCTTTTGTAAAAGAGATTTACAATGTATTCAACTATTTGCGGATGTAAACTATTTTCAATTTCATCAACCAATAATATTTTATTATTATTTGCGACGTCTAAAACCGTCAGCAACAATAAAAACAACCTCCGGGTTCCGGCAGATTCTTCGGCAAGAAAATCAAACTTTAAATTTGTGTCTCTTTTGTGATAACTAAAAAATCCAATCCTTTCTTCCAACTTCGTCGACGCGCTTGTAGTAGTCTCGGCAATTTCCCCATTTGTAATTTCATCATTTTTTACGGGAATAATATTCTTCTCTAATTTTATGTCCACAATATCGCTGTCGGCAATCCTTACTCCGGTTAAAAATTCCTTCTTGTATTTTTCGAAATAATATTCAATTTCCTGCTCGCTCAATAAAATTGGCGTAAATCTAAATTTCTCTTTAAAAAACGAAAAAACATTTTTGGGAATTTCCCTATCCATCTGACTCGCCCTTGAAACAAACAATGTTTTAACGGAAGTGCTTTCGGCAACGTCAAAAGGACGTTTAATAAATTTACCGAAAGAATACTTTTCTTTCTTCGTTTCTCCCGCCTCTTCATTTCTCTCAAATATTTTAGTGACTCTACCATTGGGATAGAAAACCAACGATTCTTTTAGTATTTGATTTCTGTTAAGTTCAAACGAATATTTGTATTCCACCCCCTGAAGTACAAAATGAATAAAAAATTTACTCGGCTTTTCAGAATAACCGTCAAACTTAAATGGTAAAAAATTAAACACGGCATCTTCATTATGGTTGTGAGAATTAATAATCATTAAAATGCAAAAGCGAATAGCTTTAATAATATTGGATTTACCGGAAGCGTTCGCGCCATAAAATGCAAGAGCTTTAAGAACGCTTGTTTTGTTAAATTCAAAAACATGGTCGGAAAGATTTTGAGCCAATCTGGAACGCAAATTTGCGCCTCTGAAATCAATTGTAATTTCATCTTTAATCGAAAAAAAATTCGATAGTCGTATTTCAAGAACCATTTTTTCGCCTTTTATTCTTTGATTTAGCAATTCTTCTTCAAAATTACGAAATAAATTACATTTTTACAAATTTTAGATGATTTATTTTAATCTGACTTTCCATTTCTAAAAATACACTGAGAAACCTCCCTTACTTTTTCTTTTTTGTAAATTATCCGGATTTCTTTATTCCCACAAATTATTTTCGTATTTTTGCCTGAACAATTTCCACAACTAAATAGCGTGCAAATGCAAAATCAAACAGCGGATTCGGTAAACTTTACCCACAAAAAACGGGCGGCTTTGCTTTCGCTGATTGTTGGACTGCTAATATTTGCCGTAAAAATAATCGCTTACTTGCTCACTAACTCCAGCGCTATTTTCTCCGACGCCGCCGAGTCCGTAGTGCACATCATGGCTACGGCAATGGCGCTTTACAGCATTATTTTAAGCGCAAAACCGGCTGACGAATCCCACCTTTACGGGCACGGCAATGTGGAATATTTCTCGGCTGGAATTGAAGGCACATTGATTATCGTTGCCGCAATTACAATTATTTACAAATCCATTCTCTCAATTACAGCCGGCGTTTCGCCCGAGGAATTG
>JALWSN010000299.1 GCA_027080245.1 Ignavibacteriales bacterium
CGGCGTTTTGTCGGTAGGGTCTAATTCCAGAGCCTTTTTTAGATAATCGTTTGCGTCGGCTATTCTTTTTAATTTCAAATTCACCATGCCTAAAATAGAAAAATTTGAGGAATTTATTTTTTCCCTTTTCAGAAGTCTTTTAAGGTAATCCTCGGCTTTTGCCGTTTCGCCCATCTCCAGCAGAACTTTCAATTTTAATTCCTCGACAAGCTTATTCTCGTCGTCTATTAATTTTGCTTTAAGCAGCATTTCGTAAGCGTTGTAGTACATTTTGCGCGCGTGGTAAATCATTGCGGTCAAAATGTAAAATTCCGCCACGTTGTTTAAAAATGGTTTTGCGCGTTTTAGGCGCAGTTCTGCTTCGTCGATTTTCCCTTTTTTGAACAGGCAACTCGCAATGTAGAAATTGGATTCTCCATTGTACTTCCCGTGCCCGGAATCAAGGTAAGTTTTAAAATTTACCAGCGCAAGTTCGAACTCATTCAAATAATAATACGCCACGCCCACAAGCATGTAAAGCGACGGAATTTTTTCTTTGGAGTAGCTGTTTGCTACGTCCACGGCTTTTTGGTAATGTTTGCGCCGAATTAAAAACTGCAGGTAAAGTATTTTGTACTGGGAATTCCCCGGGCGTTTTGTAATTTCATCTTCGAAGGCTTTGAACGCCAGATCCTCCCGTTTCAATTCGAAAAGCACCTCTGCCAATTTAAAGGTGTCGCGGGGTTTGAGTTTCCCTTCCAGCTGTAATTTTTTGAAGAATTGTAATTCGTGTAAAAGGGACTCCCGGCGAGATTTTTCTTTCTTTTTTTCGAACCGTTTGTTTCTTTTTGCCATTTTTATTCCCATTCAATCGTAGCGGGCGGTTTGGAACTTACGTCGTAAACTACTCGGTTAATTCCTTTTACGCTCCGGATTATTTTGTTTGAAATTTTTGCAAGCAGCTCGTGATCGAAGCGGTACCAATCGGCTGTCATCCCATCGCTCGAGACTATTGCGCGTAAAGCCAGCACGTTTTCGTACGTGCGGTAGTCTCCCATTACGCCAACGGATTTAATTGGCAACAGCACGGAAAAAGCCTGCCAAATTTCGTCGTAAATGCCCGCCTTTTTAATTTCGTCAACCATTATCTCGTCGGCTTCCCGCAGAACGTCTAATCTCTCCGGCGTAATTTCACCAACAATCCTAACCGCAAGTCCGGGCCCAGGGAAAGGATGCCTTTTAATGAATTCTTCCGGCAGACCTAACTTTTTGCCGATTTTTCTTACTTCGTCTTTGAACAGCTCCCGGAAAGGTTCGATTAGTTTTAAGTTCATTCTTTCGGGCAAACCGCCAACATTGTGGTGAGTTTTAATCGTAACGGACTGCCCTTTTACAGGCGCGGATTCAATTACGTCGGGGTAAAGCGTTCCTTGAACCAAAAATTCCACGTTGGGAATTTTTTTAGCTTCGTGCTCGAATATTTCAATAAACGCGGTGCCAATAATTTTCCTCTTCTTTTCTGGGTCTGTTACGCTTTTTAACCTTGTCAGAAACAAATCCGAAGCGTCCACGAATTTGACGTTAAGATGGAAATTTTCCTTGAACATGCGGACGACTTTTTCGCTTTCGCCCTTTCGCATCAAGCCGTTGTCCACGTGGATACAAAAAAGTTTATCTCCGATTGCCTTTTGGAGCAGCGCTGCGGCTACGGAAGAATCCACCCCGCCGCTAAGCGCTAAAATTACGTTACCGTCTTTTACTTTGCTCCTGATTTCGTCGATGGATTTCTCAATAAAGTTTTCCGAAGTCCAGCTGGGCTCACATTTGCAAACGTCGAACAGGAAATTTTCCAAAATCTTTTTCCCTTCTTTGCTGTGTTTAACTTCAGGGTGGAATTGGACGCCGTAAAATTTGCGGGATTTGTTTGTCATCGCTGCCACGGGCGTTTCGTCCGTAAAAGCGTTTATTTCAAAACCTTCGGGCGGCGCGGTAATTAAATCCCCGTGGCTCATCCAAACCGTCGTATTATTGCGAACGTTCTTTAACAATTCCGAATAACCTTTAATTTGCAAAGCGGCTCTGCCGTATTCCCTGTTCCTTGCCGGCTCTACTCTTCCGCCGAATTTACTCGCCATAACTTGCATTCCGTAACAAATTCCAAGAATTGGAATTCCCAGTTCGAAAATTTCACCCGAAACCTTGAGCGCATCCTCGTCGTAAATGCTTGCCGGCCCGCCGGAAAGAACAATTCCTTTGGGGTTGATTTCCTTAATATTTTCAATGGGAAAATCGTGCCGCTCGATTTGCGAGTAAACGCGGGCTTCCCTAATTCGCCGGGCAATTAGCTGTGTGTACTGCGAGCCGAAATCCAATATTAAAATTGTTTGTTGTTTATCCATTCTATTTTAAGGAAAGAATTATTTTGTAATTATTTGAATGATTTCTTCCATTCGTTGTTTTAGCGTGTGTTCTTTTTTAAGCCTTTCGAAAGCCGCTTGGCCAACAGCTTTGCGTTTTGGCGTTTCTTTAAGGTAGTAATCAATCTTCTCGGCGGCTTCCTCTTTTGTCGAATAAAGTTCAATTTCCTTCCCAGGTAAAAATCTGTTTGGAATATCCTCTTGGGCGTTAGAAATCTGAAAAGCGCCCGTAGCCGCTCCTTCCATTACCCTAAGGTTTAACCCTTTACCACTAAACTCCACCCCTTTGCTGAAACCGTTGTGAATATTGAGCAAAACCTTGGCGCATTTCATTGCCTTAAGCATTTCAATTCCGTAAAGAGCTTTTCCTTGGTAGGCGTCCCTGCAGGAAGAATTTTTCCAGCCGCGTCCCCAGATTTTCAAATTCCATTTGTTGAGCAGCCTGCTTAAAAATTCCTCGCGTTCCTTGTTGTAACTGCCAATGAACGCTACGTCGCAATCGTATTTTTGACGAGCTTTTTCATCCGGCATTGCGGACTCTCCCACTTCAGGATCGTAGCCGTAAGGCAAATGGTAAGCGTTTGGCATCCCGTTGTTTTTGTACAATTGAACGGAGTAAGGGTCGTAAGTGAAGAAAAAATCGTAATATTTTGAAATGGGACCGGAGAAGATGGGGAATTCCCAGGGGTCGTCCCCAAACCAATTAAAAAGCTTTGCGCCGGTTGTTTCCTTCAATTCTTTCAGAGTTTCCGGGAAAATTGGTTCGCCCTTAAGGACAAAAACAAAATCCGGTTTAACGGATTTTGCCTTTTTTAAAAGTCGTTTGTTGATTTGTTCTTTAACCAACTTTGCGGGCAGTAAATTAAGATATTTATTGAATTTCAAAACAGAGTTCCAATCGAACTCGCTAACTTCAACGCCCGCTTCGCGCAAAGCTTTTGGAATAAGTTTGTTGAATAAAATCATCCGGGTGTAACCGGAGACGTAAAGAATTTTCATTGATTAAGTTGAGCTTTGTAAGCCGCGCTATCCATTAGCTTGTTCAACTCGTCGGGGTCGGAAATTTCAACTTTAATAATCCAACCTTCTCCGTAGGGGTCGCCGTTGATTATTTGCGGCTCGTCTTCGAGCTTCGGGTTAATTTCAAGAACTTTGCCCGTACAAGGGGAATAAAGGTCGCTTACCGTTTTAACCGCTTCGATTGTTCCGAACGATTCGCCGAAAGTAACTTCTTCCAAATCCGGGTCGACGTCGACGAATACAATATCTCCCAATTCGCTTTGTGCGAAATCGGTAATGCCTATCGTTCCAACGTTTCCTTCAACTTTAATCCATTCGTGGTCTTTTGTGTACTTTAGTCCTTCCGGAAAATTCATGGTAACCTCTCCTTAAATTTTTAAATGTTTTTCAATGAATGAAGTATCGTACTTGCCCGAAATAAATTGTTCGTTGTTCAAAATTTTTTCATGCAGAGGAATTGTCGTTTTAATTCCCTCCACGTGAAACTCTTCGAAAGCCCTTTTTGAGCGGGCTATTGCGTGCTCTCTGTCCACGCCCCAAACAATCATTTTAGCTATTAACGAATCGTAGTAAGGGGGGATGTCGTAATCGTTGTAGATATGGGAATCGATTCGAACGCCGAAACCGCCTGGGAAGTGAAGATAGTCAATATGTCCCGGCGAAGGTCTGAAATTGTTAGCGGGATCCTCCGCGTTAATTCTGAATTCAAAGCAATGCCCTTTGGGATTTTCAAGCGGCAAATCTGCGATTTTTTCTCCCGCGGCCGCAAGCAATTGCTGCTTAATTAAATCGACGTTGTGAATCATTTCCGTTACGGGATGTTCAACCTGAATTCTTGTGTTCATTTCAATGAAGTAAAAATTCAAGTTTTCGTCAACAATAAATTCAACCGTTCCGGCTCCTTCGTAATTCACGGCTTTAGCGGCTAAAATTGCCGCTTCTCCCATTTTGCGCCTCACTTCTCCGGTAATTACTGGGGAAGGGGATTCTTCCAGCAATTTCTGATGTCTTCTTTGAATTGTGCAATCTCTTTCGCCGTAATGGTAAACGTTTCCCATCTGGTCACCCATTATCTGAATTTCCACGTGGCGCGGGCTTTCGAAATATTTTTCGAGGTAAAGAGCGCCATTGTTAAACGCGGCCGAGGCTTCCGCCGAGGCGGTTTGAAAAGCTCTTTCCATTTCTTTTTCGTTCCAGACGATTCGCATTCCTTTGCCGCCACCGCCGGCCGTGGCTTTAAGCATCACGGGGTAGCCAATTTCTGCGGCTAATTTTTTTGCCTCGGAACTATCTTTTAGAATTCCGTCAGAGCCTGGCACAACGGGCACGCCGATTCTTTTCATCGTAGCTTTTGCGAATGCTTTGTCGCCCATTTGGTTAATCATCTCCGGCGTTGGTCCGATGAACTTAATTTCGGAGTCGCGGCAAATAGCGGAGAACTCGGCGTTCTCGGCTAAGAATCCGTAACCGGGATGAATTGCGTCCGCTCCGGTAACTTGAGCCGCGGCAATAATATTAGGAATTTTCAAATAACTTTCCATGCTCGGCGGCGGACCGATGCAAACTGCTTCGTCCGCAATAATTGTGTGAAATGCGTCCTTGTCCGCTTCGGAGTAAACCGCAACGGTGGGAATGCCAAGTTCTTTACAAGTTCTGATGATTCTTAAAGCGATTTCGCCGCGGTTAGCAATTAAGATTTTCTTAAACAATATTGTCCCCCAAAAGAAATTTAATCAACTTTAATCAAAAACAGCGGTTGGTTGTACTCAACCGGCGTGGCGTTTTCAACGAGAATTTTAACAATTTTACCCGAAACGTCTGACTCGATTTCGTTCATTAGTTTCATTGCTTCCACGATGCAAAGCACCGTTCCGGGTTGAACCGAATCGCCGACTTGTACGTAGGGGTCTGCGTCGGGCGCGGGCGCTCTGTAGAAAGTGCCCACGATTGGCGAGCGGACTTCGTGCAGCTTTTCGTCGCCGCCGGATGTTTCCGCCGGCGCTTCTTTTGCCGGTTCTTCCGCTTTTGCTTGCGGCTGTGGCTGCGCTATTTGCTGCGGTGCCGTAGAAACGCTTTGAACAGTTGAATGGTTTTTGGAAATCTTTATTTTTGTTTCTCCGTCGGTAATGGAGAACTCGGTGATTTCGGATTTTTCGACTATTCGAATTAGTTTTTTAATTAAATTAATGTCCATAGTCTATTCCTTATTTTTTACTCTTTCTACGTATTCGCCCGTCCTTGTGTCAACTTTTAACATATCGTTTTCGTTGACAAATAACGGCACGTTAATTGTCGCTCCCGTTTCAAGTTTTGCCGGCTTCATTACGTTTGTTGCGGTGTCTCCACGAAAACCGGGTTCGGTTTCAACAACTTTTAGATAAACAAAAATCGGCATTTCTGCCGAAACTATTTCTTCGTTGTCGTCAACTAGCAATTCAACCTCTTCGCCTTCTTTTAAAAACTTTTTTCCCTTTCCGAACAAATCGGACGAAACCGAAAGTTGATCGAAAGTATCGTTGTCCATTAACACAAAATCTTCGCCGTCTTTGTAAAGAAATTGGTATTTTCTTCTTTCCACCCTAACGGGTTCAATCGATTCCCCGGCGCGGAATGTGTTGTCCAGAACTCTTCCTGTGCGTAAATTTTTTAATGTTGTTCTAACAAACGCTCCGCCTTTCCCCGGTTTAACGTGCTGGAATTCCACGATTGAATAAAGGTCGTTTTTGAACCTGATTATTAA